>JAZORK010000046.1:0-8106 GCA_045656485.1 Acutalibacteraceae bacterium
TGTCGGTAGCACTAAGGGTAAATCTATTACCAAAATGACTTGATAGCTTAGCCATAGCTTCGGGTAAAATCGAGGTTATGTGAAGAATTATATTGTTACCCTTTGCGTTAATTTCGGTAATGTTTGCCGCTAATGCTTTACTGCGAAGTAGGGCGATATCGATAAGGCCTGTAACAGCTTTTGGTGGGTCGCCAAAGCGGTCACATAATTCGTCTAAAACATCGCTAGCATCGTCATCGGTTCTAATAGCGGCAATACGCTTGTAAATGCCAAGTCGTGCGGGTAATGAAGCAATATAGCTTTCGGGAATATGTGCCGAAACGTTTAGGTCAACCGTGCAGGGTAATTCTTCGGGTATATCTACACCGTTTTCTTCGTTTATAGCTTGGGATAGCAGTTTAAGGTACATATCATACCCTACCGATTCCATATTGCCGTGCTGTTCGCCGCCTAAAATACTACCGGCACCCCTTATTTCAAGGTCACGCATAGCAATTTTAAAGCCTGAGCCAAATTCGGTAAATTCTCTTATTGCTTCTAGCCTTTTTGAAGCAACGTCGGACAACTGCTTGTTTTGGGTAAAGCAAAAATAAGCATAGGCACGTCTTGGAGAACGACCAACCCTGCCACGAAGCTGATGCAATTGTGAAAGGCCCATTTTATCGGCTTCTTCAATTATGAGTGTGTTGGCGTTGGGTACATCCACACCTGTTTCAATAATGGTGGTGCAAACAAGCACGTCAATTTCGTGTTCTAATAGCTGTTGCCAAACACGAGATAACTCTTGCTCGGTCATTTTGCCGTGTGCAACACCAAAATTAACATCGGGAAGTTTTTGCTTTAGTTTTAAGGCACAGCGGTCAATGGTATCAACCCTGTTGTGTAAATAATAAACCTGACCGCCGCGGCGGATTTCTTTATTTATAGCATCGGGTATAAGACCTAGGTTATATTCAAGCACATAGCTTTGTACAGGGTGGCGGGCACCCGGGGCTTCATCCAGTGTTGACATATCACGAAGACCCGACATAGCCATATTGAGTGTACGGGGGATAGGGGTTGCCGAAAGGGTTAATATATCTACCTTTGGATATTCTTCCTTGAGTTTTTCTTTTTGAGCCACGCCAAAGCGTTGTTCTTCGTCAATAATAACAAGACCTAAATCTTTAAATTTAACATCGTTTGATATAAGGCGGTGGGTACCCACAACCATATCAACACGGCCGCATTTAAGGTCTGAAATAACTTTTTGCTGTTGTTTTGGGGTAACAAAGCGGTTTAACAGCTTTACTGTTACTGGCATTTCACCAAAACGGCGTAAAATGGTGTTGTAATGTTGCATTGCAAGAATGGTGGTAGGTACTAAAAGGGCACATTGTTTGCCCTCGCTTATACACTTAAAAGCGGCACGAAGCGCTACTTCGGTTTTGCCAAAGCCAACGTCACCACACAAAAGGCGGTCCATAGGAACTTCACGTTCCATATCGCCCTTGATTTCATTAATGCAACGAAGTTGGTCTTCGGTTTCGTCATATTCGAATCTTCGTTCAAAGTCGTTTTGCAAATCAGTATCGGGTGAAAAGGCGTAGCCTTTAATTGCCATACGCTTAGCATAAAGTGCGGTTAACTGCTTTGCCATATTTTTTACAGCAGCTTTAACACGTTTGCGTGTTTTTTGCCATTCGCTACCGCCTAATCGGTTAATTTTAATACCGCCGTCGGAAGCCTGGCCAATGTATTTTGAAACCAAATCGAGCTGAGTTACAGGCACATATAAAACATCACTTTTAGCGTATTTTATCTTTATATAATCCTTTGTAACCTTGTCGTTTGTAATGCGGTTAATACCGTCAAAAACACCTATGCCGTGTATTTCGTGAACAACATAGTCACCGAGTTTTAATTGGTCGAGCGAGCCGATTTCCTGTCCCTTTTTGGCATAGCGTTTTTTGTGTTTGCGCTCACCTGCAATATAGCGGTGGGTGACAAGTATAAAATGACTGCTTGGTATTTCAAATCCGCTTGAAAGCCCCCCTGTAGTAACGGTTACAAGACCTTTTTCTACCGAAGGTTCAAGAGTATAAACCGCATTAACGCCTTTTTCTTGTAAAGCCGACGTAAGTGTTTTTGCGGCACGAATTTCACCCGCCAAAATAACGGCACTGCCGCCTGATTTTACAGCATAGTTTATATCGTCAAGTAAAACGTTAATGTCACCACTCCAAGCGGTAGAACGCTTGTAGTTAAAGTTTATAATGTCTTTAATCTTAATTTCGTAAGAAGAACGGGGGAAGTTTTCGAATATTAAGGCATTTTCGCAAAAGGCGAAAAATTCTGCTTTTGTAAGCCATAATTTAGCCGTTTGGAAGGATAAAAAGCCTTCTTCTAAAAAGTTTTCACAGTCGGCAGTGGTTTGAAGCTCAATACTGGAAAAACGTTCTTTCATATTACCGCTATCGGCTAAAACAATAAGGCAGTCATTTAAATAATCAAAAACCGTGTTATTTTCGGGGTAGATAAGGGGTAAATATCGGTCAGGGTTAATTGATACACCACTTTCTAAAGCCGAAATATCATAAGAAAGCCTTTTTCGTTGATTATCGGTTAATTTTTTAGAATTAGTTAAATTTTCAAGTTTTTCTAAAAGGTTTAAGTTGTTATATAAAACTTCGCAAGCGGGGGTAATTTCTATAGAATCTATAGTATCGCCACGGCGCTGAGTTTCGGTATCAAAGGGGGAGATAGTGTCAATTTCGTCACCCCAAAATTCCAAACGGTAGGGGGTGGTGCTAGTGGTGGGGTAAATATCAACAATACCGCCACGGTGGGAGAATGTGCCAACACCGTCGCAAATTTCTTGTCGTGCATAACCGCTTGATATTAGCTTTGAAATTAAATCGTCAAGCTTAATGCTGTCACCGCTTTTAAGGGTAAAGCAAGAAGCCTTTAAAACATCGGGCGAAATGGTGTACTGTAAAGCCGAATCTAAAGAGAGTGTAAGCACGACAAAATCCCCGCCTAAAAGTTTAGACAGGGTGTCAGTACGTTTGTGTTCATATTCTTTTGAGTAGCCTTTAATGTCACCAATGCAGTAATCTCGGCTTGGTAAATTAAGTGCATTAACCTTCATTGATAAAAGGTCATTGAGGATTTCTAAAGCACTGCTTTCGTCGGGGGTTATAACCGCAATTTTGCGGTTTATGTGAGAATTTAGCGCCGAAATCACCGCCGATTTATGCACCGAGGAAAGACCCGTACAGGCTACGGGATAGCGACCGTTTTTAACACTCTTTAAAAGGGATAAATAATCGCTGTCGTTGTTTAAAACTTGATTTAAAAAGTCCATAATTATTTACTGTATTTGTTCATTGCCGAATCAATACTGCGAACAATAATTTCGGTTAAAGCATTAGCCGATTTTTCAAGGGCTTTGTTTAAATCGTCGGCAGATTCTTTTGGGAATTTAGATAAAACCCAGTCGGCAAGGTTATATTCGGGGTGGGGCTTTTTGCCAACACCGATTTTGATACGTGCAATATCACTTGTGCCTAAAAGTTCAATAATATCACGCATACCTTTTTGACCGCCGTCGCTACCTTTACGGCGAATACGGACTTGACCAATATCAAGGTTAATATCGTCACATACAACGATAATACGGTCTTTCGGTATTTTGTAAAAATTTGCAATTTGTGAAACGGCAGTGCCCGAATTATTCATATAGGTTTGTGGCTTTACTACAAGCACACGGTTAGAGCCGACCTTGCATTCACCGAAATCCGCCTGCATTTTGGTTTTATTAAAATCGCCGCCTTTATCTTTCATAAAAAGGTCAACCGACATAAACCCAACATTGTGGCGTGTGTTTTCGTATTGAAGCCCAGGGTTGCCGAGTCCCACAACAAGCCAATCATAAGTAGATTTTTTAGAAAATATCATTTAATCACCGCAACAATTTTAACATATAATAAATTGGTTTTCAAGGAAAAAAACCTTGACACATATTAAAAAGGGGTGTAAAATAATTTTGTTAAAGCAATAATTACGGACAGTAGCGTAAATTAGCTGTTTTTAGAGAGGCGGAGGGAGCTGAAAATCCGCTAAACAGCCTTTATGTGAGACCACCGTATAGCGCCGTGGGTAACAACACGGACGTAAGCCTGCGTTAAAGGCTCTAAGTGCCGACTTTGTCGGAATTTGGGTGGAACCGCGGAGAAATTATGCTTCGTCCCTTGTGGGACGAAGCTTTTTATTTTTAGGAGGATATTTATGATTAAAATTACCTTAAAGGGCGATGTTGTAAAGGAATACGAAGCCGGTATTACCGCTTATGAGGTTGCTAAGGATATTAGCATGGGTCTTGCTAAGGCGGCTTGCGCTGTTAGAATTAACGGTCAAAATGCAGACCTTCGTACCGAACTTATGGAAGACTGCAATTTAGAAATTTTAACCTTTGATGATGAATACGGCAGATGGGCATTCCGCCACACCGCTTCCCACATTTTAGCACAAGCAGTTAAAAGACTTTATCCCGATGTAAAATTGGCTATCGGTCCTGCTGTGGATGACGGTTTCTATTACGATTTTGATATTGAAAATAAGTTCACTCCTGACGACCTTACAAAAATCGAAGCTGAAATGAAAAAGATTGTTAAGGAAGACTTAAAATTAGAACGCTTTGTTTTACCGCAGGCGGAAGCGGTTGAAAAATTCAAGGCTGAAAACGAGCCTTATAAGGTGGAACTCGCCGAAGGTATCCCTGAGGGTGAAGAAGTTAGCTTCTATTCACAGGGTGACTTTACCGACCTTTGCGCCGGTGCACACCTTATGAGCACAGGTTTAGTTAAAGCATTCAAATTGACATCAGCTACAGGTGCTTACTGGCGTGGTGATTCTTCTAGAAAGATGCTTTGCCGTGTTTACGGTACTGCATTCCCCAAGGCTTCAATGCTTGAAGAACACCTTACAATGCTTGAAGAAGCTAAGAAGCGTGACCACAATAAATTGGGTCGTGAATTAGAAATTTTCACAACTGTTGACGTTATCGGTCAAGGACTTCCGATTATGTTACCTAAGGGTACTAAAATTCTTCAAATTTTACAACGCTTTGTTGAAGACGAAGAAGAAAGAAGAGGCTGGGTTCGCACTAAAACTCCTTTAATGGCTAAGAGTGACCTTTACAAAATTTCGGGTCACTGGGATCATTATCGTGACGGTATGTTTGTTTTGGGCGACCCTGAAGACGAAACCCGCGAATGCTTCGCACTTCGTCCGATGACTTGTCCTTTCCAATATCAAGCATACTTAAACCGTGCTCGCAGTTACCGTGATTTACCCCTTCGCTATGGCGAAACCTCGACTCTTTTCCGCAATGAAGAATCGGGCGAAATGCACGGCCTTATCCGCGTAAGACAGTTTACAATTTCAGAAGGTCACCTTATTTGTACTCCTGAACAGTTGGAGGAAGAATTTAAGGGTAGCTTAGAGCTTGCGATTTATATGCTTAAAACTTTAGGGTTATATGAAGACGTTTCTTACCGTTTCTCGCAGTGGGATCCTAATGAAAAGGATAAGTATATCGGTACCGAAGAACAATGGAATGAAGCACAGGATATGATGGCAAAAATCCTTGACCACCTTGAAATTCCTTATAAAGTGGGCGTTGGTGAAGCCGCTTTCTACGGTCCGAAGCTTGATATTCAAATTAAGAATGTTTATGGTAAGGAAGACACCCTTATCACTATTCAAATCGACCAAATGTTAGCCGAAAAATTTGGTATGGAATACGTTGACCGCGACGGCCAAAAGAAGAATCCTTATATTATTCATAGAACCTCTATCGGTTGTTATGAACGCACATTAGCACTTCTTATTGAAAAATATGCAGGTGCATTCCCGATGTGGTTAGCGCCCACACAGGTTAAAATTTTACCGATTGCTGACAGACATTTTGACTACGCTTACGATGTTAAAAAACAGCTTGAAGCAAAGGGTATGCGTGTTGAACTTGACGACCGTAACGAAAAAATCGGTTATAAGATTCGTGAAGCTAGACTTCAAAAGGTGCCTTATATGCTCGTTATTGGTGATAGCGAGGTTGAAAGCGGTGCTGTTGCTGTGCGTATGCGTGGCGAAAACGGCGACCTTGGCGCAATGCCACTCAGCGACTTTATCACCCGTGCAGTAGAGGAAATTGAAACAAAGGTAATAAAATAATCTTAAAAGTTTTGCTTAAAGTCGCACTCCGTAAGGGGTGCACTTTAGCTATATTAATATATTAATTAATAAAATTGTGTTTTGTGCTATTGGTGTAAGACTTTGTTTTAATTTTGTGATATTTTAAAGGTATGAAAATTTCATTTTAGGAGGAAGAAAGAAATGAAAAAATTGTTGGCGATTGTTTTAACTCTGGTAATGCTCTTGTCTATTGTACCATTGGGTGCGGTGACGGCCTCTGCCACTAAAAGTGGTAAAGCCGACGACTTAACATGGACCCTTGATGGTACAGTGCTTACTATTAGAGGTAATGGTGAAATGGAGGATTATGATTCTTCGATAAATCCATCGCCATGGGGAACCAATATCACTGAAGTTGTTATTGAAGATGGCATTACAAGAATAGGTGATGATGCATTTTATCAGTGTAATACTCTTACAAGCGTGACAATGCCAAATAGTGTTATAAGTATAGGCAGTTTTGCTTTTGGATATTGCACAAGCCTTACAAACGTAACAATCCCTGATGGTGTTATAAGAATTGAAAGCTTAGCATTTAGTCATTGCAGCAATCTTGAAAGTATTGAAATCCCCGATAGCGTTACAGGCATAGGTACATTTAATTATTGCACAAGCCTTACAAGTATAACAATTCCTAATAGTGTTGAAATTATAGAAAGTTCTGCATTTTCTGGTTGTAAAAGTCTTAGAAGTATAACAATTCCTGATAGTGTTACAAAAATAGGTAAGGAAGCGTTTTGGGGTTGCACAACTCTTGAAAATGTTTATATAACCGATATTGCGGCATGGTGTAATATAGATTTTTTCAACTCTACTTCTAATCCTATGGATTACGCTAAAAATCTATATTTAAATGATACTCTTATAACCGATTTGGTGATTCCGAATAGCGTTACACGTATTAATCAATTCGCATTTGCAAGATGCAAAAACCTGAAAAATATAACAATTCCTGACAGTGTTAAAAGTATTTATGGTTGGGCATTTGATGATTGTGATAACATTACTGATGTATATTATCTTGGCTCGCAAGAAGAAAAATCAAAAATTGATATATCGCATGGAAATAATAGTTTATTAAATGCTAATTGGCATTATGTTTGTCAGCATATATATGATAATACTTGTGACAAAAACTGCAACCTATGTGACCAAGAACGCGAAGTGCCCGAGCACGTTTATGATAATCTTATAGATGAAGATTGTAATTCTTGCGGTACTAATCGCATAATTCAGTATATTTCTGAGAATGTAGAAACAGATGCGATTATTGGCAGCGATGGAAAAATAGTTAATATTGTATTTATTCCGAAAGACGAAGGTAAATATACATTTTCAGTAGTTGGTGAAAGCCTTACCGCTCTTTATTTTTATAGTATAGGTGCTGGCAGTGGAGGTACAAGTATTTACGGAACAGCAAATGAGTTGAGCATTACCCATTCGCTGAAACCAAATATACCTTATATTCTATTTTTCGAGTATAAAGGGGATAATACGTCTTCCTATAAGGTTAAGGTATACAAATGTATTCATAGTTATGATAATGAATGCGATACCACTTGTAATGTATGTGAAGAATTACGTGAAGTTGGTGAGCATATTTACACCCACGAAGCTGACAAATATTGCAATATTTGTGAAGCTGAACGTGAAGTTATAGGTCAACATCTTATTAAAGAAAATGGTGCAACCTACTATTATGTAGATGGTGAAAAAACAAATATCACTAGCCTTGTAAAAATTAACGGTAAGTGGCACTACATTAAAGACGGTAAGTTTGCTTCGACAACTACCACATTAGTTAAGTACAACGGCAAGTGGTACTATGTAAAAAATGGTGTTAAGAATACTGCAACAACCCTTGTTAAA
>JAZORK010000047.1:0-5984 GCA_045656485.1 Acutalibacteraceae bacterium
TCTTTCTGTAAAAATATTTTATTTTTTAGAAATATTAGGCATGTGCAAACCCAGTTATGTAGTCGATAGGTAAATGTCGCTATGTGGTTTCTTTGAAGATGCTGTATGGAGGCTTTTATTTTCTGCACTTAAATCTTTAAATAAAAGAACTAATGGTATTCTATAAAATTTAAAAACATTTATTTGCAATATAATTGTTTTCTAGCGCAATCATCTTTTATTAAATGGATGTTTTTCTAACATTTTTTCTAACACTTTTGCAGAAAACGTGATGAACTCAGGTGCTATTCTACGTTAGTTTGGGAATTTTTTGAAATTTGCTTCTATATATTGCATATCGTATGTTCTCAGAATACGATATATGGTAGTATAGGAACGCAAAAACAGCTTTAAATCCCTCATAACCCGAAGGTCGTTGGTTCAAGTCCAGCCTCCGCAACCAAAAAATCAAGCATCACGTTTGTGATGCTTGATTTTTTTTATAGAGTTTGAATTTGGATAAGTGACTGTGGGGTTATGAGCCCGAAGGGCGAATAACTTGCTTTGATACCGAGCGCACTTTGTGGGTGATGAAGAGAGGCATCAAAGGGACAGTGGTCGTTGGTTCAAGTTAAGCCTTGCACAACCAAAAACGAAGTCGCCTTTAGTTATGAAGTGTGCTTCGTAACATTAAGGAATAAAAATGTACGCTTCGCTTCATACGAGGGATAGCAACTGTTTTACGTTGGCGTAGCCTATGCTTCATTTTTCGTTGAAAACGCTTAATCGTTATGCTATACTTTATTTAGGGAGTAGGTTGCTATAATGCGTAATGACAAATTATCTACTCTATCAATGGATTTTATAGTTGCTATCATAAATCTTGTAAAAAACTTGAAAGAAAGCAAAGAACATATTGCAGAAATTGTTTTGCAAGAAAGTGATGTTAAATAACAAATGAACAGTTTTAAGGGGTTGAGATGATGAGCGAAAAGGAAACCGGGTTTCGTTTTTTTAATCCAACAACACTAAAAGTTGTTGGAATTGTATTGATAATTTTCTTGGCAATTGGACTGTTGTGGTACGGCAATGTAAACAGTTTGCAGGCTGAACCTGCTTTAGTAGCACAAGTGTATTTTGATGGTGAGTACCGTATTGCTGACGGGCAGTGGCAGAAAATTATAAAAGGCAATCATATTTCTTCTACTGAAGGCGACGTAACCCTGCGAGGTAATTTTCATATGTTGGCGCCGGATGGTGAGTACGTTGGCATTTATAGTGGTGATATTCCGATTGCGCTTTATACAAATCATATTAACCTGACATTTTATGAAGGCGAGAACGAGCCATATATAATAGATGTGGAAAATCCTTTATTTGGAGATTCCGCTTGCCACGAGGGTTGGAATGCCCATACGCTTACACCAGGTAGCGAAGAACCAATCGAAATCCTTATTCATAATCCCCATAAATTCGGAAACGAAACTGCGATTGACGAGATGCTTTCAAACACGGCTTTATGGACGGATATTGAGTTCGAAAAAGGCGTTCTTGACAGAGGAAACTCCCAGCGTGACATGGGTATGTTGTTTATTATTGTTTCTCTCATGTTTTTGGGAACCGCCCTCTTTTCAACCCTTATACATATAAAAAACAGCAAGACACTTTGGGTGCTTGGCATCGTAATTTTCTTTGCCGGCATATATTTGTCTTATAGTGCAGACGGCGTCTCGTTCTGGAGGGAATCTGTTGTATCAAATACGACGATCTTGGGCTGCTCAATGATGTTTTATACGTTCTTCCTTTCGATTGCGTTTGTGTACTTCCTGAAAGGTACGAAAAAGATTGGCACAATCACCGTTACGCTGCTTGGACTTGTTGATGCGGTGCTTCTTGTTTTGCCGATTTTGACCGACATACTTTTTTATGATACTTGGCTTTATTGGGCTGCTGCGCAAATACTTGCAAACATTATTTTGTTTAGCTGCCTTATACGTGAATTTTTTGTTATTAAAGGAAAAGAACGTTGGCTTTATATCGGTTCGGTTTTGCCACTCATCTCTTTCATAGTTGATGTTATTATGACACACCTTGGATTATGGAAGGGCGGAGTTGCTTCTAAATACATTTTTATTGTTTTCTTTATTGCTGCAATGGTTGCAGTGCTTAAAGTTATACCAAACAGTATCAACGCTCTGGCTTTAGCCAAAGAATTGGAAACCGAAAAAATCGTATTAAATGCTCAGCTTACTGAAAGCAGAGTTTCTACTATGATGAGTCAAATTCGTCCGCACTTTATTTATAATACTCTCGGTTGTATTGAACAGCTTTGCAATATTGATCCCGATAAAGCAGGAGAACTCGTTCACAACTTTGCGAAATATTTGCGTGGTAACTTCGGAGAGCTCGATAATCCAAAGCCGATTTTGATGTCACAGGAAATGGAGCACGTACGTCACTACGTTAGTATTGAAAATGTGCGTTTTCCGGATATGACCTTCTCATTTGAGATGAATTCAGACGATTTTCATATTCCTGCACTTACCATTCAGCCTCTTGTAGAAAATGCGATCAAGCACGGACTTATGAAATTGCAAAAAGGCGGTACAACCCGCGTAGTGTCTTATGAGACAGATACCCATTACTGTGTTTTGGTGGAGGATGACGGCGTAGGATTTGATACGGATGTTTTGCTTGATGAAAGAAAACACGTGGGTATCCGTAATATTCGTGGAAGATTAAAGGCAATGGTGAATGGCACCCTTGAAATCGAAAGTACAGAAGGTGTTGGCACCAAGGTCTTGATAACTATTCCTAAGGAGGTAGGCCAATGATTGCAATGGCAGTTGACGACGAAATATTAATGCTTGGTGCTTTAGTATCAGCAATTAAAGCTTCCCCTGATATTTCTGAAGTTTTTCAGTTTTCCGATTGTGATGAAGCCCTTGCCTTTGTAAAAGAAAATTCGGTTGATGTTGCATTTTTGGATATTAATATGCGTGGCATGGGCGGACTTGCTCTTGCAGAAAAGATTGTCGTTTCTTGTCCGGACTGCAAGATCGTATTTTGTACGGGATATGAAGAATATGCTATTCCGGCTTTTAAGCTTCATGCCTCCGGATATTTATTAAAACCCGTGTCTGAAAAAGACGTACAGGTGGAGATCGACAACGTAAAAGGTATCCGTCAAACAGAGAAGCCGCTTACAGTAAAATGCTTCGGTAATTTCGAGGTTTTTGTGAAAGGGAAAATACTGACTTTTAAGCGTTCGAAAACCAAAGAGTTATTCGCTTTTTTGGTGGATCGAAGGGGAGCAGGTGTTACGGTTTCGGAAATAGGGGGAGTTCTTTGGGAAAATGATCAAAATCAAAGAAAGCAAAGCTATGTCCACCAATTGATTCGTGATTTGCGCCATTCCCTCAAAGCAGTCGGCGTGGATGAAGTTTTTAATAGGAGTAATTATTTTTATTCTATCAATCCTGAAAAAATTGACTGTGATTATTATACTTACTTAAAAACTGCGAAACCCGAATTTCGCGGTGAGTATATGTCCCAGTACAGTTGGGCAGAAGAAACCTGCGGGCTGCTCTGGAAGAAAGAAAAATAATTAACTTTTTAAGGTGAGCCGTCAGTTTGACGGCTCACCTTGTTTGTATGAGGTTTGTAAGAGTTGCTGTGATATACTATAACAGGTAATGTGAATAAAAATATACTTGTTTTTTGAAACCTATTACGATATTCGGCGGATAAGGAGTCTTATTATTCTTTTATCCGTTGTTTTGGTGTATAATAAAGGCGAAATACTTGACTGTAATAGTTACCTAATATATAATATATAGATAAAGTAAAATGTTATTTTTGGAGTAATCTAAAAAGTCAGTTCGGCTGGAAAGAGGAAACCATGCGCTATTTGCGAATTGTAACAATAACAATATTTGTGGTGGCATGTGCCGTATTGTCTTGGACGCTATATTCGGTGTCATGTCGGGATTTTGTCAAACCACAAATTATAGATTCAGTAGGAAATTTACATTTAAAGACATCTGATGACAAGCAATTGTTAATGAAGGGATTAACTGCTACGGATGACCGTGACGGAGATTTGACAGACAGGATTTTGGTGGAGAGAATATCTCGCTTTTCAGAACCGGGTGTGTGTCAGGTTAGTTACGTTGTATTTGACAGTGGAAGCAATTTTTGCCGTTATCAGCGCACAGTCACTTATGATGACTATGTTTCTCCCAAATTACAGTTGGATGAGGCGCTTATGTACCGTTTGGGAGAGCAAATATCCATTCTTGACAGAATTCATTTGTACGATTGTTTGGATGGAGATATTACTCATATGTTGAAGTTGGAATCTTCAAACGTGCATGATGACACTGCCGGTGTTTACGAAATCGAGCTTTATGCTACTAATAACTACGGAGATAATATTTACGTCAAGATTCCCTTAAACGTCGGTGTGTATTCCGCTGATGCGCCGCAAATTCGGTTAAAGCAGTATTTAGCGTACGCTAAGGTGGGTGAGAAGTTTTCTCCTCTTGCGTATGTTGAATCGGTAAATGATATAAACGAAACACCAATACCTATAGATAAAATCAAGGTTATAACTCAAGTGGATCTTTCAAAAGCCGGTGGCGGTCAGATCTGTTATGAGGTTATAGATGAAAATGGTGTAAAGGGAATTACATATTTAACGGTGATAGTAGAGGAACCGTAATGAATAAAAAGAATTTTTTTTACTTAGATGAACTTCATATCCCCATTCTTTTGATGGATATTTTGAAAAACTCATGGCTTGCTGTATTAGCGGCTATAGT
The DNA here is from genome assembly GCA_045656485.1 of Acutalibacteraceae bacterium. GTDB lineage: Bacteria > Bacillota > Clostridia > Oscillospirales > Acutalibacteraceae > UBA737. The sequence continues at coordinate 4,803 of JAZORK010000047.1, forward strand.
GGCGTGTATAGGTGTGTTCACCTATGGTAAAATTTTATATAAGCCTGTTTATACAACAGAGGCCACCTTTGTTGTGTCACCCAAAAGCAACGGTGCTTACGTTGGTTTTTATTCCTCTTTGAGTACGACCTCAGAAGTGGCGGGGGTTTTTGGGGAAGTATTCTCTAGTGACGTTTTGGAACGTATTATAAGGGAAGATTTGCAAAACCCTGAGGCATCTTTTGCGGTTAAAGCATCTGTAGCGGAGGGGACTAATATTTTGCGGGTTTCTGCACAATCTGATTCTCCTGAAACTGCTCATGCGGTAATGCAATCGGTAATGCAAAACTATAGGCGAGTTTCCGGTTATTTATTTGGCAGTGTTGTTTTGGATGTTTTGAAAAAACCGCAGATAGAGGTTGCACCATCCAATCCGTATAATGTTAAGGGGATTATGGTGAAGGCTGTCTTATTGTCAGTGTTTTTGATGGTTGCATTAATTGCTTTATTGTCGGTTTTGCGCTTGACCGTAAAAACACTTTCATGTGCCAAAAGACGGATGGAGGATACTCCTCTTGGTGTATTGCCGAAAGAGAAGGAATTTTATTTGTTCCGTAAGCGAACAAATAAAAGACATTTGATTACAGATATGACCACAAGCTTTCAATATACAGAATCTTTGATGCAGTTAGCACACAGTGTTCGCCACAAAATGCAAAAGAACGGTATGAAGGTTTTGTTAGTTACAAGCGTTGCGGAAAATGAAGGCAAGTCAACAACTTCTGCAAATTTGGCTTTGGCTTTGGCGAAGCATGGTTATAAAGTCGCCTATGTGGATATGGACTTAAGAAAGCCGGCAGTATATAAAATGTTCGAATCGATTCATTGCGAGGACTTGATGTCTTGTTTGGAACGTGATGAAGCGGTTTCATTGGATGATTCCAAGGGGTTGCTTATTTTTGCCCACGAACATTCTTGTCCCAACGCGGATAAACTGTTACATAGTGAGAAATTGGTTAGGTTTTTGGACTTTTTGCGAGATAAAATGGATTTTGTCATATTGGACAGTCCGCCATATAGTGCGGTGGCAGATAGAGGTATGTTGTTGAAGTATGCGGATTGTTGTATTATGGTCATACGGCAGGATTGGGCTCCCTTTAGGGTTTGTAAGGATGTTGCCGAGGATTTAAATGAAAGTAAAGC
>JAZORK010000048.1:0-4616 GCA_045656485.1 Acutalibacteraceae bacterium
CCTATTCACAAGGCTTAGGCGAAATCGAAATATGGGTTGATACTCAAACAGGCGTAAATTACGTATATAAATGCAGTGGTTACGGCGGCGGGCTTACTCCCCTTTTAGATGCTGCGGGCAGACCAATTGTAACCCCAATAATTAATGCAGACTAACAAAAACCCCAAGTTCAAACGAACTTGGGGTTTTTTATATCTTTTAATAATTAATACATTCCGCCGCCTGCGGCTGCTGCAGCCTGTGCTGCAAGTGCTGCATCTTCGGGGTTATCGGCTACCAAACTTTCGGTTGTAAGCACCATTGAAGCTACGCTTGCGGCATTTTCGAGTGCTGAACGAGTAACTTTAGTTGGGTCAACAATACCTGCTTCGAGCATATCAGTATAAACTTCACTATAAGCATCAAAGCCGTAATTAACCTTACCGCTGTTAATGATTTTTTCAATAATTACAGAGCCTTCAAGACCTGCATTATAAGCGATTTGACGAATAGGTGCTTCGAGTGCTTTTAATACAATTTGAACACCTGTCTTAACATCGCCTTCAGCTGTATCTACTAAAGCTTCAACTGCGGGAATTGCATTGATTAAAGCAACACCACCGCCTGCTACGATACCTTCTTCAACCGCAGCTTTTGTAGCTGAAAGAGCGTCTTCAATACGAAGTTTCTTTTCCTTCATTTCAATTTCGGTTGCGGCACCAACCTTGATTACTGCAACACCGCCAGCAAGCTTTGCAAGTCTTTCTTGAAGCTTTTCACGGTCAAAATCAGAAGTAGTAACTGCGAGTTCATTTTTGATTTGTGCAATACGGTCAGCAATAGCATCAGTATTACCTGCACCGTCAACGATAATTGTATTTTCCTTAGAAACCTTAACCTGACGAGCACGACCGAGTTGGAACATTTGTGTTTCTTTAAGGTCAAGACCTAATTCTTCAGAGATAACTTCACCGCCTGTTAAAATAGCGATGTCACGGAGCATTTCTTTACGTCTGTCACCAAAGCCGGGAGCCTTAACAGCAACACAAGTAAATGTGCCACGAAGTTTATTAACAATAAGGGTTGAAAGCGCTTCACCTTCAATATCTTCGGCAATAATTAATAATTTCTTACCTGCATTTACAATTTGCTCTAAAACGGGCAAAATTTCTTGAATGTTAGTTATTTTCTTATCAGTAATAAGGATTACAGCATCGTCTAAAATTGATTCCATTTTGTCGGTGTCTGTAACCATATAAGGTGTAATATAACCACGGTCAAACTGCATACCCTCAACCACTTCAGAATAAGTTTCAGCAGTCTTAGATTCTTCAACTGTGATAACACCGTCAGCGGTAACCTTGCTCATTGCTTCGGCAATAAGATTACCAATAACATCATCACCCGAAGAAACAGTAGCAACACGGGCAATATCTTCACTACCGCTAACCTTTTTGGAGTTAGCAATAACAGTGTTTGTAACGGTTTCTACAGCGAGTTTAATACCCTTTTTAACAACCATAGGGTTAGCGCCTGCGGCAACGTTTTTCATACCTTCGTTTATAAGTGCCTGAGCCAAAACTGTGGCAGTTGTGGTACCATCACCTGCGGCATCATTAGTCTTAACCGATACTTCTTTTACAAGCTGAGCACCCATATTTTCAAATGGGTCTTTAAGCTCAATTTCCTTAGCAATGGTAACACCATCGTTAGTAATAAGGGGTGAACCGTATTTTTTGTCTAAAACAACGTTTCTACCTTTAGGACCTAAAGTAACATTTACGGCATTTGCAAGTTTATCTACACCGTTTTGAAGTGATTTTCTCGCTTGCTCGCCAAAAATAATATCTTTTGCCATTTAAAACACACTCCTATTCAACAATAGCCAAAATATCGCTAAGGTGTAAAATTGTATAATCTACACCGTCTAATTTAATTTCAGTACCTGCATATTTTGCGGCGATTACCTTATCGCCAACCTTAAGCTGCATTTTAACTTCATTACCGTTTAAAAAGCCGTATTCACTAACTGCCACAACCTCGGCAATTTGTGATTTTTCCTTAGCAGTAGAAGCTAATACAATACCGCTTTTTGTGGTTTCTTGAGCTTCACAAGCCTTAATAACAACATTATCAGGCATTGGTTTAATTATCATAACAAAATGACTCCTTTTTAAAAATATATAAGAATATTTTAATCCACAACAATTAAAAGTCAAGCACTTTTGCAAAATTTACATATTTTCAACAAAATAAATTAAATAATTATATATAAATATACATTAATTTCGATTGACAAAAAATTTACTATGTGTTAGAATAATTATGTTCTTTGTGACTGACGGAAAAGTGGAGCACCACATGAAGCAAAGGATGATTTAGCCGACCGTCTGGGCGCTCTTAATTTTATAGATTAAGTGCGCCCTTTTTATTTTATGAGTAAAGGAGACTTTATTATGAAAAAAATCGGTATTATCATGGGTAGCGATAGTGATATGCCAACCGTAAACAAAGCGATTGACACCTTAAAGGCTTTCGACGTACCCTATGAAGTACACATTTTTTCAGCCCACAGAACTCCCGTAGAAGCACGTGAGTTTAGCTTGAATGCACGCAAAAACGGTTTTGGTGCAATTATTGCAGCTGCTGGTATGGCGGCTCACTTAGCTGGCGCTATTGCCGCTAACACTACCCTTCCCGTTGTGGGAATTCCCATCAAATCAGGTCACTTAAACGGTATTGACGCATTACTTTCAACCGTACAAATGCCTTCAGGTATTCCTGTTGCAACTGTTGCGATTGACGGTGCAGTTAATGCCGCTTTATTATGCATACAAATCCTCGCTGTTGAGGACGCTGAATTAGCAAACCGCCTTGACGCTAAGCGCAAAGTTGATGCTGAAAAGGTTTTAGAAAAAAATAAAGCTGTAGAAGTACAGTAATTTACGGAGGAAATAAAAATGGAAAAAATATTACTTTACAAAGGCAAAACAAAAGACGTTTATTCACTCGAAAATGGCAACTGCTTACTCAAATTCAAGGACGACTGCACAGGTAAAGACGGCGTTTTTGATCCCGGTGAAAACCAAGTTGGCATTACAATTGACGGTGTTGGTGATGTTAACCTTCGTATGTCAATCTACTTCTTTGAAAAGGTTAATGCTGCTGGCATTAAAACCCACTTTATTGATGCTAACTTAGCTGATACTACTATGGAAGTTCTTCCTGCTAAAGTTTTTGGTCACGGTCTTGAAGTTATCTGCCGTTACAAAGCAGTTGGTAGCTTTATCCGTCGTTATGGCGATTACATCGAAGAAGGCGCTGATCTTCCCGCTTACGTTGAAATGACCTTCAAGAACGACGAAAAGGGCGATCCGCTTGTAATTAAAGATGCTTTAGTAGCTTTAGGCGTTATGACCGACAAGCAATATGACGACATTAAGGTTATGACACAACAAATCACAAAAATCGTTGCTGACGACCTTAAGGAAAAGGGTCTTGACCTTTACGATATTAAATTTGAATTTGGCTACGACGCTAACGGCGACGTAATGCTTATTGACGAAATTGCTTCTGGCAATATGCGTGTATACAAGGACGGTCAGTACATTGACCCCATGACCTTATCCGAACTTTTCTTTGCATAATTTAAGGAGTATTTATGGGCGGTTTTTTTGGAATAGTCAGCAAAACGGACGCTATTGAAGACGTCTTCTTTGGCACTGACTATCATTCACATTTAGGCACACGACGTGGCGGTATTGCAAGCTACGATAAAGAAATTGGCTTACAAAGGGATATTCACAATATTTCTAAAGCGCCTTTTAGAACCAAATTTGAAAATATTTTTGATGAAATGAGTGGCAACAGCGCCATTGGTTGTATAAGCGACTTCGAGCCTCAACCATTACTTATCCGTTCAAAGCTTGGTGCTTATGCCATCTCGTTCATTGGTATTATTAACAACGCTGAACAACTAATTGAAGAATGCGTTTCCGTAAACGGCAATCATTTTGATGCTATGACAGGTGGTAATGTAAATTCGGTTGAACTTGTTGCAGCGCTAATTAACCAAAAAGATAATTTTGCCGATGGTATAAAATATGCTCAAAGTGTTATTGACGGCACGGTTTCAATTTTAATATTAACCGACACAGGCTCCATTATTGTTGCACGTGATAAAGTTGGTAGATTACCAATACTCATCGGTAAAAATGAAAACGGCTTTGCTGTTGCTTCCGAATCCTTTGCTTTTCAAAAATTAGGTTATTCCCTATTTAAAGAATTAGGTTCGGGTGAAATTGTCGAAATAACCGATAACAATTTAACTGTTTTAGCCGAGCCAGAAAAGGAAATGAAAATTTGCGCTTTTTTGTGGAGCTATTACGGTTATCCCACCTCTACTTACGAAGGTGTTAATGTTGAAATGATGCGTTACCGCAATGGTGAAATTATGGCGCAAAACGATATGGAGCAAAATCTCGCAACAGATATTGACTATATCGGTGGTGTTCCCGATTCAGGCACACCCCACGCTATTGGATATGCTAACAAAAGCGGTAAACAATTTGCCCGTGCATTTATTAAATACACACCTACTTGGGCTCGTAGCTTTACACCCAAAAAGCAAAAGGACC
>JAZORK010000049.1:0-4270 GCA_045656485.1 Acutalibacteraceae bacterium
TCTATACTTATTTTTTGCCATAATTCAATCATCAAGCTAAACTCAAATCAATAATAGCAATAATGTTTAATGCTAAAATAACCAGTATCAATATCGACAAAATAACTATTACCATAATGCTTTTTGATGTATTAATGTCGCCTTTTACTTTTTTGTCAAATATAAACGCCCATAGCGGCAACGCTAATATATACAATGGAAACAATGGAAACAAGACGCTATTTGGATTATGTAATTCATATAGGATCTCTTGTGTTGCGCTTAATATAAAAGAAAAAATTGAAATAATGACTGACCCTAAAACAAATTTTTTATTATTAATATGGTCGTTGCAAAATTTTAATAAGATATATAATAAAAATGAATAGAAACAAATATTCTTAACTATTTTAACCGCAACAATAATTCCAAAAGGAAAAATTGAAGCATCATCTAAACAAATACAAGCAATCCAAAAGCAAGCAAGTGAAATATATAATAACTTTTCTAATTTAGCCAACTTCATTTTATATCCCCCAACAGAACAAACCATACATTAAACTTTTTCAACATTGTAAATACAACATCGAGGAACACAGTGGATGCTTTTCTGTGTTCCTCTTTTAATTACTTTTTGCTTGAAAAAAGTTTGTTTATAAGCATGGTTGCAAGAATAATAACACCTATGACAATAAATATAGCAATCATACCCGAAAGCATATATTTAAGGTTGCTTACAAAAGCTTCTGGTCTGAATTGTGAAAAAATGCTTTTTGCTAAAACAAGATTATTAAACATAATTTACCTCCTACATAAAGAAGTTAAGGATTAAACCGCCTGCGATAACAGATGCGATTTGTCCCGAAACGTTTACACCGATAGACTGCATCAAAAGGAAGTTTTGCGGGTCTTCCTTAAGTCCCATTTTGTGAACAACACGGCCAGACATGGGGAATGCCGAAATACCAGCCGCACCAATCATGGGGTTGATTTTCTTATCCTTAGGTAAGAAAAGGTTAATAAGCTTTGCAAATAATACGCCGCCTGCAGTATCGAAAATAAATGCAAACAAGCCTAAAGCTAAGATTAAGAGAGTATCTAATTGTAAGAACTTAGAAGCTTCCATTTGAACAGCAATAGTGATACCTAAGAAGATGGTAATAAGGTTTGCGAGAACCTTTTGTGCTGTTTCGGAAAGGGAGTTTAAAACGCCACATTCACGGATTAAGTTACCGAACATAAGGAAACCGATAAGAGATACCGATTCGGGTGCTACAACACCTGCAACAGCGGTAATAATGATGGGGAATAAGATTTTAGTAAGCTTTGAAACTTCTTTTGCTTGGTAAGGCATTCTGATAAGGCGTTCTTTTTTGGTTGTGAGCGCCTTGATAACGGGGGGTTGAATAATAGGAACGAGCGCCATATAAGAATATGCCGCAACCATAATAGCGCCTGTAATACGGCTGTCGGAGCCTAAAAGCTTGTTAGCAACAACGATAGCGGTCGGGCCGTCTGCCGCACCGATAATACCGATAGAAGCGGCTTCAAGGTCGGTAAAGAAGATTGAAGCTAAACAGAAGGTAAAGAAAATACCAAATTGTGCTGCTGCACCGAAAATCATAAGCTTAGGATTGGTAAGTAGCGGACCGAAGTCAATCATCGCACCGATACCTATAAATAGGATAAGTGGGAATAACTCGTTTGCAATACCTGCGTTAAAAAGGGTTGTGAGTGCGCCCTCTTCGCCGATTGCGCCTGAGTGTGGTATGTTTACAAGAATTGTACCGAAGCCCATCGGTAAAAGGAGAGTGGGTTCCATATCGTGACGGATTGCAAGATAAATTAACACACCGCCGATAACCCACATAACAAGGTACTTCCAACCGCCTGTAGCAGCAAATGCTGAAACATTTTCTACAAGGAAGCCAAGTTCGCTTAAAATGTCTGTTAAGAATGCCATAATTTTTACACCTTTCTTTTATTTTAGGGAAATAAAAAAGACCTTTACTGTAATCAAATCACAGTAAAAGTCTCGTTATTTAATGCAAATGCGGGCAAAAGCCGTAATGACGCAAAATGCAACGCTAAAAAGCGCTAACTACTCCCCAATACAAGGAAATAATATCATATAATGTATAATATTTCAAGTTAAATTTTTAAAAATATATTAATAAAGCTTGTGAAAGTTGATTTTATGGAAAATATATGTTACAATATAATGTATTTATTGTAGATAGGAGATTCTTATGGACGATAGAGATTTGTTTAGTTACGATAATTCAAATAATGGCGTAGATGATGGAAAGGCGAGTTTTGACCTTAATAGCTTTTCTACTAATGTGCCGAAAGAGCCTGAACCACCCCAAAGAAAAAAGCCTAAAAAGCAAGTGGTTTTAAAAACTGTGCTTACCTGTTTTTTAATAGGTGTTATTACTGTGGCTTTGGTTGCGGGTAGTTTCCTTATATACGCATTCACAATGGTTGACGGTACGGTAGAGCAAGACCTTAACGACCTAAAGCTTAACTTTACAACCACAGTTTACGTTGAAAACGATAAAGGCAAGTGGAAGGAATATCAACGCCTACACGGTATGTATAATCGTATTTGGGTTGATTATGACCGCATTGCTATTGAAAATGGCGATAAGAAATACAAGGGTATTCCCGGTAATTTGGCAAACGCCTTTATTGCAATAGAAGACAAGGGCTTTGAGACACACTACGGTGTTGACTGGAAGCGTACCTTTGGCGCGCTTTTAAACGAATTTTTCCATTTTTCCGAAAAGTTTGGTGGCTCTACCATTACACAACAGTTGGTTAAAAACCTGACTGACGACAGAAAACAGGATGCAGGACGTAAGGTTCGTGAAATTATGCGTGCTCGCTATCTTGAAACCAAATATACAAAAGACGTTATTTTGGAGTGTTATCTTAATACAATTCCTATGGGTCACGGCACCTATGGCGTTCAGGTTGCGGCTAACTATTACTTTGGTAAAGAGGTGCACGAGCTTACTATAGCCGAATGTGCTTGTCTTGCTTCTATCACTAAGGCACCTTCTTATTATGCGCCCGACACTAACCCCGAAAACAACAAAAAGCGTAGAAATACTGTTCTTTATGAAATGTTAGACCAGGGACTTATCACTAAGGAAGAATATGACGAAGCTGTTGCAACCGAAATAAAAATCAAGGTTAATGAAAACGCTACAGCTAAGGATGCTATAAATTCTTACTTTATTGATGCCCTTATAGACCAGGTTGTAAATGATTTGTGTGAAAAATACGGCTATACCGAAGAAAAGGCCGAGCAGCTTATTTACAACGGCGGATATAAGATTTATGCTACTGTTGATAATGACATTCAGGCAGTTGTGGATAAGGCTTATGTTGATCTTGAAAAGAAAGCACGTAAAAGCAGTAAGGGTGACCCGCTTTGGGGTGCTATGACTGTTATGAATTATGAAGGCGAAGTAAAGGCTATTGCGGGCGGTATTGGCGAAAAGAAGGTTAACCGTGGCTTTAACTGTGCTACCGATTCTAAGCGTCAACCTGGCTCTACTATGAAGCCTATTTCGGTTTATGCACCCGCTATAGAACGTGGCATTATTAATTACTCTACTATTCTTAACGATACAAAAACCTCATACGGTAAGTGGACACCTAAAAATGCGGGTGGCGGATATTCCGGTAATATGACTGCTCAAAAGGCTATTGAGCGTTCTATAAATACCATTCCTGTTGCATTAGCCAACCAAATGGGTGTTCAAAACTGTTATAATTTCCTTACAGAAAACTTGGGGTTAAAAAATCTTACCGACCTTGACCTAAACCTTTCGGCTTTGGGTCTTGGTGGTACTAACGGTGGTGTTACCACATTGGAATCGGCTGCGGCTTATGCTGTTTTCGGCAATGGCGGTCTTTATTACGAACCCACCTTCTATACTAAGGTTACCGACCAAAAGGGAAGTATTGTGCTTGAAAAGAATCCCAGACCTAAAACTGCTATCGGTGACGATACCGCAATGATTATGAATAAGCTTTTACAAACCGTTATTTACGGTGATAGGGGCACAGGTACATCGGTTGCTTCCTCGGTTAGTAAGATGAAGCTTTTCGGCAAAACCGGCACCTCCAGCTCGGATAACGATAAATGGTTTGTTGGTGGCTCACCATATTATGTGGTTTCTTCTTGGTGTGGTTATGAAACTATGCAAAAAATGCCTTCTGCTAACTTAGGTATTGCTAAAAACCAATGGTCAACCGTTATGTCTAAAATTCATAAAGG
>JAZORK010000050.1:0-7114 GCA_045656485.1 Acutalibacteraceae bacterium
AATGTTAAAACATCCACCCAAACCGAAATTGCGGTAGACGGCGTTTTTGTAAGTGTTGGTCGCAAACCCGCAACCGAGCTTTTACAGGGTCAAATTGAACTTAACGAAAGCGGTTACGTTAAAGCAGGTGAAGATACTAAAACCAATATAGATGGTGTTTTCGCCGTTGGCGATATAAGAACAAAACACTTGCGCCAAGTGGTAACTGCGGTATCCGACGGTGCTGTGGCGGTGCATTCGGCAGAAGAATATTTGGCAAAAAGCGTTTGATTATTAATATGTGTATAAAAACAGCGGGGATTATCCTCGCTGTTTTTTAGATAATAGAAAAGGTGTCGACAAAGCCGACAAAATATAAATTGTGCCGAAGGCACACCTTAATTATTCATTATTCATTTTTCATCATACATTAAAAAAGCGGAGTGGGTTACCACTCCGCTTTTAGCGTATTACTTATTAAGTTCGGTTTCTAAGAGTGTTCTTATAACGGCGGGGTCGCCTACACCCTTCATTTCACGCATAATCGAGCCGAATAATGACTGGAATGCTTTTGTTTTACCACTCTTGTAATCGGCAACGGCTTGTTGCTGTTCGGCAATAATTTTTTGCACAACGCTTAGCATAAAGCCTTCGTCAACCTTGCGGTTAAGGCCGTTTTCTTCGCAGAATTTGTCAACGTCAACATCGCTTTCAAATACTGCAGTTAACACCTTTTTACCGGCAACACGGGTCATTTCGCCATTTTCTACAAGCTCAATAACACGTGCGAGTTTTGCGGGGTCGATGTTAAGTGAAGCTATTTCAAGACGTTTGCAAATACCCATACATTCGGTCAAAATCCAAGATGCAACGGTTTTTGCGTTTCTGCCTAAAGCTACAACGGCGTCGAGTGTGTCAGCAAGGCTGCGGTCGGAAGCCAAAACAGCAGCTTCCTTAGCGGCAATGCCCATATCTTCGTAATACTTGCCCTTTTCTTCAGCAGTGGCAGGCATACTCTTTCTAATTTCTTCAAGCCACGCATCATCAATCACGATAGGCATAAGGTTGGGGTCGGGGAAGTAGCGGTAATCGGCCGCGGTTTCCTTATTACGCATGGGGAAGGTGCGGCGTTTAACGTCATCCCAACGGCGAGTTTCTTGAACGAGTACTTCGGTGTGGCGTTCAATAGCATCCACGTGACGTACCTTTTCAAACTCGATAGCATCCTTAATTTCGGAAAGTGAGCTCATATTCTTAATTTCGGAACGAACACCAAATTCGGTAGAACCTTCGGGGCGAACCGAAATATTAACGTCGCAACGCATAGCGCCTTCTTCACATTCCGAAATACCTGCAAATTGAAGGCTGGACTTTAACTTTTTAAGGTAGGTTATAACCTCTTCAGAAGAACGGAAGTCGGGCTTACTAACAATTTCAATAAGCGGAACGCTGGTACGGTTAAAGTCAACAAAAGAAGTATTTGTTGCTTCATCGTGAACAAGCTTACCTGCGTCTTCTTCAAGGTGGATTTGCTTAATACGAATTGTTCTATCGCCGATTTGCACACTGCCTTCAACGCAAATGGGGTTAAACCATTGGGTGATTTGGTAAGCACAGGGAAGGTCGGGATAGTAGTAGCTTTTTTTATCAAATGTGGTATATTGGTTGATTTTGCAGTTAAGCATAAAGCCTGCCTTTACTGCAAGTTCAACTGCGTGTTTGTTGGTAACAGGCAACATACCCGGCATACCGCTACAAGCGGGGCAAACACAATCGTTAGGCTCTTTTGGTGAAGAATGGCCACCGCAAGAGCAGAAAAGTTTTGAATCGGTTGAAAGCTCAACGTGAGTTTCAAGACCTATAACAAGTTCGTATTTCATATTTTAGGCCTCCTTTTCAACAGTGTGAGCAATACTCAAAAGAGTACTTTCTTTAAATGAATCAGAAATCAACTGAACACCGCCTGTAACCATTGCGGGAAGACCTGTAATGGAAGAAATTGCGGTGAAAAGGCTTTCCTCGTAAACTGCCTTGAAGGCATCGCTAAGGTCATAAGCCTTATATTCGGTCTTGCTGCAAGCGGGAGTGATGATAGCATCGTATGAAGCGAGCAATTCTTTAACCTTTGCAAGCACTACACGGCGCAAGCGTAAGCTCTTGTCGTAGCAAGCGTCATATTTGCCCTTTGCAAGTACGTCCGAGCCGTAAATAATGGTGGCTTTTGTAAGGAAGCCGAAGCCTTCGGTACGGCTGTTTACATATAATTCGTCAATGTTCTTATATTCGGTACTGCGGTGGCCGTATTTAACGCCATCAAAACGGGAAAGGTTGTTGGTGGTTTCAGCCGACATTAAAATTGTCCAAGCAGTTTGTGCGGCAAAAACAATATCTAAAGATACGGTTTCAACTTTTGCGCCTTTGGCTTCTACTGCTTTAACGTAAGCGTCGATATTAGCTTTTACACTATCGTCAGCTTTTTCGTAAAGTTCTTTAATAACGCACATCTTCATTGAAGAAACATCTTCATTTAATGTGTATTCGTATTTTTCGGTAGGAAGGCTTGTGCCGTCCTTATCGTCGTGACCTGCAATTACCGAAAGAATTTCCTTAACATCTTCGGCAGTCTTTGCGGTAACGCCAACCTGTTCACCTGAGCAAGCACAAGCAATAACACCATAACGTGAAACTGTGCCATAGGTGGGCTTTAAGAAGTTTACCTTTGATACAGCAGCGGCACGGCGGGGTGCACCGTTAAGGTCAACACCGAGTGCGGCTTTTACTTTACCTTCTGATACTAGTTCAGCTGCGGCGCCTTTTAAAGTGTCGCACTTTTCGGCAAAATATGAGGTTTCGCCCAAAAGGTCAAGACCAAATTCACCCACGTTTGTTTTACCCGAAAGGGTGTAGCCTGCGGTTTCTAATCTATCTACAACTTCGGCACTAAAAAGTGGAGTAAAGTTTTCAAGCATTTTAGAACCTGCAGTAGCGGGAACGCCCTTTACAAGAAGTGTATCATCCACGGCAATTGTGCCTGCGGGATTAATTTCGTTTATATAATATTTCACCTGTGTCACCTCACTTTACAAGTCTTGGAACCTGCCAGCTGTCTTCGGTGCTTTGGGGAGCGCCTTTAAGCAGGTCTTTGCGGTCGAATGCCTGATTTCTAGCGTCATTACGAAGAACGTTTGTCATAGGCATTACGTATACCATAGCTTCTACATCGGCAGTATCAATTTTAGAAAGCTCGGCTTCCTTAATTTCCATACTGTCGAGTATGCTTTGCATTTGTTTCTTTTCTTCCTTAGTAAAGGAAAGCTCGTTAACCTGTTCAAGACCTTTAAGTTTACTTTCCTTAGTTTCGGTTTTGCTTTTGGCGGAGTTTACAGTCGCATTGAATGCTGATGGGTCGCCGCCCTCGCTACCTAAAATTTCGCCGCCTTTGCCACGAATAGCAACGTTTGCTTCGTAAAGCTGAAGCTCGGTTACAACACCGGGTGCGCCAAGCATTTGGTCTTGGGCTGTACCGTCAAGCGGGAAGGCAATAACGTCACGTATAGTTTCGGTATCGGCCAAAAGCATAATAATACGGTCAACACCGGGTGCCATACCTGCGTGTGGCGGAGCACCAAATTGGAATGCGTTATAAAGTGCGCTAAAGCGTTTTTCAACCTCTTCTTCGGTGTAGCCCGCAATTTCAAAGGCTTTTCTCATAATTTCGGGGCTGTGGTTTCTAACCGCACCCGAAGCTAATTCAATACCGTTACAAACAAGGTCGTACTGGTAAGCGAGAATTTCGGTCGGGTCCATAGTCTCAAGTGCTTCTAAGCCACCCTGAGGCATAGAGAATGGGTTGTGTGTAAAGATAATTTTGTCGGTGGTTTCGTCCCTTTCATACATCGGGAAGTCCACAACAAAGCAAAATTCAAATGAATCGTTTTTAATAAGGTCAAGCTCGTTACCAAGCCAGGTACGGATAACGCCTGCGTTCTTGTCAGCAACTGAAGAAATGTTATCGCAAATGAAGAAGATTGTTTCGCCTTCTTTAACACCGGTGAGTTCTACGATTTCTCTCTTTTCTTCTTCGGTCATAACCTTAGAAATCGGGTCGTCCTTAAATTCGTAAGTTTCGCTATTTAAGAGTGTAATGTGTGCAAGACCTGCCATTTTAGCCTGCTTTGTAGCAAAGTTTAAGGACTTATCAAAGAACCATCTTTCGTTCTTGCAGGGAGCCACAATACCACGAACAAACTTATTCATAAAGGGCTTAAACTTAACCCTTGTGAACATATCGGTAAGGTCGCAAATAATAAGTGGGTTTCTAAGGTCGGGTTTATCCGAACCGTACTTTGCCATTGCTTCGGCAAAGGGGATTTTTCTAAAGGGTGTTTCGGTAATCTTTTTATCCGAGAAGGTGCGGAAAATGTCACTTACAACATCTTCGCAAACCTTTAAAACTTCCTCTTGAGTAGAGAAAGCCATTTCAAAGTCTAATTGGTAAAATTCACCCGGTGAACGGTCAGCACGGGCATCCTCATCTCTAAAGCAGGGGGCAATTTGATAATATTTATCAAAGCCTGAAACCATAAGGAGCTGCTTAAACTGTTGGGGTGCTTGTGGCAAAGCATAAAACTTGCCCGGATGCTTACGTGAAGGCACAAGGAAGTCACGTGCACCTTCGGGTGAAGAGGCAGTAAGAATAGGGGTTTGAATATCAAGGAAGCCTCTTTCTTCCATAAGGCGACGCATATGGCCTATAACCTTGGTACGAAGGATAATATTATTGTGTAAATTGAGGTTTCTTAAATCGAGGATGCGCTGCTTTAAGCGTAAATTTTCGTTAGTGTCGTTCGCACCAATTTCAAACGGTAAGTCCCTGCTGCAAGTGCCAAGCACCTTAAGGTCAGATGCTACAAGCTCAACAAGGCCTGTTTCAATTTTGGGGTTTACGGTGCTTTCGTCACGCTTAGAAACATTACCGCTAACGCTAATAACAGTTTCCTTACTAATGCCCTTTAAAAGATTTTCGTCATGAACTACAACCTGTGTAACACCGGTTTCATCACGCAAATCCACAAAGAGAACGCCGCCGTGGTCACGCACAACGTCAACCCAACCGGCAAGCTCAACCTGCATACCGATGTGTTGTTCTCTTATCTCGTTGCAACGATGAGTCCTATACATAGTATATACCTCCGTATTAAAGTATTATTGTTTTACAATTATGATATGCTGAAAAATAAAAAAATCCCGAGAATTATGCAAAGATAATTCTCGGGACGAGTAAATAAAACCCGCGGTGCCACCCGTTTTGATACAAAATGTACCCACTCTTTTATTATATTGTAGGAGCGCCTCGGAAGTGTTGCCGTGCTTACTACTCATCCGAAGTGCGCTTTCAGCCGATGACGCACTCTCTCTAACGGATTTTCCACAAAAGACGGGTCTTCACGCAAGGATTATAACAAAAATAAGGTTACTTGTCAATAGAAAATTGTGGGAACAAAGCCCCTAAATGCTTGACTTTGCCCACTTTTTCAATATATAATGAGTATGATTTTGTTGCAAAGGGGTTTGGCTGTGACTTTTGAAAAAGTAGAAGGCGAAAAAATTTTAATAATTCTAACAGGCGGTACTATTTGTTCGTGTGAAAATGCCGAAGGCAAGCGTAGTTCTGACACTGAAACTGCCCGTTATAAAATCGTGGCAAATTTTAAAAATAGTAATTCACCTTTTTGCAATACCGAATTTGATTTTTTGTCACCGCTTGATATTTTAAGCGAGAATATGACAATTAATACTTGGAATATTTTGCTAAATGAATTTAAAAACATAGACAAAATAAATGAGTACAAAGGGGTTATTATTCTTCACGGAACCGATACGCTAGCCTTTACTTCTTCGCTTTTGTCGGTTATGCTAACAGCACTTAAAGTGCCTGTTATTATGGTTTCAAGTCAGTTGCCGCTAGACAGAGCCGAAACCAACGGCAACGCCAACTTTAAGGCGGCGGTTGAGCTTATTATGAACGGCATTAAGCCTAACGTTTACGCGGTTTACCGCAATAGCGACGGTAAAATGTACTTGCATATGGGTGCTTTGCTCAAGCAATGTGGCGATTATAGTGACGACTTTTTCAGTAAAACTATGTTACCGATTGAAAACACCCAAAACGCTATTTTTGAAGGTGTGGCATTTAGGCAAAGCCAAAGCCTTTTAGAAAGGACCCAAAAGCTTAAAAGCGGTGTGCTTTGCATAACACCTTTTGTGGGGCTTTGTTACGATTATTATAATTTAGAAAAAGTTTCGGCAGTGGTACATAATACATACCATTCACAGTCGGTTTGTGTAGAGCGCAGCCTAAAGCAAGGCAAGACTACAAACTATTCTATTATAACTTTTGCTAAAAGGTGCAAGGAATGTGGTGTCGATTTGTTTTTGGCTCCCTGTAACACAGAAGCCTATTTTTATGAATCTACACAAGACGCTTTGGAAAACGGCGCTATGGCAATAGGAGGCACAACCTTCGAAATGGCGTATATCAAAACCTTAATAGGCGTTTCCTTAGGTCTTTCGGGAAAAGAGTTATCTCAATTTGTTAATATTGACATAAATAACGAAACGTTTGTAGTATAATTTTGTCATATTGACAAATTTTGCAATGAGTGTTACAATTGATTTAACACTTAAAGGGGGACTCTGTTATGATTTTCGCATTAGTTTTAGCAGGCATTTTATCAATCGCAGTTACGGTTTTACTTTTTATTAAGGTAATTCCCGCAAAGTTTGACGGAACTTTTTCAAAGAAAATTTTGCAACAATTGCACGATTATTTCAACTTCAAAAAGTTGTATTTGGAATCTATTATTAAGGCGATTTTCACATTTGCATCTATTGCTTCGGTAATTGGCGGTATTTTAATGGCAACATTAGGTAATGTGATTTGGGCCATTTCAACTTTGATTAGATATTCAGGCTACAGCTTTGCTACAGATTGGATATTTAAAAGCTTCATCACAAATTTCTTTATAGGCATTGGCATTGCGCTTTTAGGACCCATTGTTTTAAGACTTGTTTACGAAGGCTTTATGATGTTCATTCTTTTGGTTAAAAACGTTGTTGAAATTAACAATAAAAT
>JAZORK010000051.1:0-4132 GCA_045656485.1 Acutalibacteraceae bacterium
AGATATGGTTTTACATCACACACATCTTTGACATGTCCAGCTATATTAACTCTGCCAAACATATTCATGTCAATTAATGTGTCCGTTATCACATCTAGAATATGGTGGTATTTACATTTAACCCCATAAGGCAATCTTGCGCTTAAATCTACTAAAAGTAGTTGTTTATCTTCTTGTGTCATGGCTACTTTACAATTTTAAGTTCAACTTGTACAGGTGAATTTTCCCAGGTAACTTCGGGAAAGGCTTCCCGGTCCATAGGTTTATCCCAATAACCTGTACCTGAAATAAAACAGCGCTCGCCTCTTCTCGGGCATGCCTCATATAGATACAGTGCCCCATTTTTGTTTCTTGCTATGTACATACTTTTTAATTTATAACGGTGTCACGAATCAGGATATAGGCTTCTCGGCTGACAGGCTTGTTGGGTATAAGCCCGGGCATGGAGTCGCCAGGTAAGGCATTTGTCTCGACCATAGCCGCCTTGCCGAATACGCGGTCCCAAAGCTTCTCCACAGTGGCCATATTGCCTTTAGACGCGTCATCAAGGAGGCGCTTAATTACCGTTTTGATTGCAATAGGCACCCGGCTGTTATCCATCAGGCCTAAAAGCTGTTGCTCGTTGCAGGTCAAAAGGCAGGAAAGCAGATTGGCTGTATCGTTCTTGGTCAAGTGGAGGTTAAGGTTGATACCCAGGCCCGACAACAGGGCCTGAACCTCTGCGGGTGTAGTGCTCTGGAGGTCCACCAGGCCACGTATCTGTTTACCTGTACGCGAGCGCATGAGCGCAGATGCGCGCTCCTTAATAAATGTATCGCCCGGGCTGTCGTTTTCAGCTTCCAGCGCTTCAATTACTTCGATTTTGGCACGCTGCTGCTCGCGCAGGGCTTCGTGCCCGTCCGGTATGCCTCGGGCTTCGAGCTCTTCGGCCCTTTGTATTTCCTTATCTAAGGCTTTTTGCTCTTTGCGCTTTATGGCTGCGAGCTCTTTAGCTGTGGCTTTTTGTGCAATTTCAGCTGTCTTCTGCTGTAGGCTGGATTCACGGGAGCCTGAAATGAGGTCGTTTATATCCTCTGGTCTGTTGGGCACTAAGGCACTAAGGCTGTTATGTACGTCGGTTTTTTTCATATTGATTCAATTATTTATACTGCAAATATAAGGCTTTCCGGGGATATAATAAAATTTTTTATGCAGAAATTTACTAAAAATTTTTAAAGCCGTGCTAACGTACCGATGACACTCGGCGAAGGGCCTCGGAGGCTTTTAGGTGAGAATGACATTATTGTTTACAGGTATTAAATTGTTTTTCAGTTAATTAGTACTCTGTAAACAATGTAAACAATAATCTGGACAAACTTTTGGAAGACCTAAATTCTTGATTTTTACCCTTTGTTTACCAAGAGCTAAAAGCCTAACTGCCTGAAAATGAAGGGCCTACGAACCTATTTTAGAAGGACTCGAACCAATTTGTAAACAAAGGCAAACAATGCGTTGTTTACAGTTAGTAGATTGATTTTCAGTCAGTTAAGACTTAATAAACAATATAAACAATAAAAACATATAAAAACTAGAGTACTTTTATAAAAATTTGTAAAGTAGATATTACAAAATAGGCTAAAATTTATAAAAGTCCATATAACCTATAGGGAAACATTGTTTACATTGTTTGCAGGAAAACTGTAGCCTCTTGTAAAAGTCTGATTTTCAGGACTTTAGGACTTAAAATTGACTGTAACAAAATGTAACAATATTGTTTACGTTTCAGATTATTGTTTACAAATGGCCCTCCAAAAGTTTACTGAAAACATTGTTTATATTGTTTACAGGCTTATAAATTATTAATTTTCAGGCAGTTAGGTGTAAACAATAGATTTTTTAAGGGGCCTAGAAAATGTTGAGACTTTTATTGTTTATATTGTTTACAAATAAAGGGCCTTGATAATCAGATAGTTATGAAGTTATAAATTGTAACTTCTACTTTTCAATTTGCCTAAGAGCTTAACCGGTAGAATTATATTTTTTTGGATTGAGGAGCTAGCTATATACTACATATAAAGGGGGGCGTTAAATTTTTTAACGGGCCTAAATATATTTTAACGTTTATATTAATATATTTTAGCATTTATAATTTTTATATATAAAATAAAATTATTATCTTTGTAATATAAATAATGATTATATATTATTATTTATATAAAATTAATTTATTTATTAATTATTAAAATTTATTAAATTATGATTAGCTCAAGCTATTATCAAATCGAATGGCCCGATAGTGAAGGCCAGGCCCAGAGAAAATTTTTAGCAGCTTTTACTTCCGAAGAAGAAGTGTTGCTAGTGGAGTATAGTGCCCTGGGAAAAAAGCAAAGTGTTATGGTGGGATTTATTCCAGATGGCATGGGCATTGACGAATGGGTGTGTGAGGAGCTAGCTCCTGAAAAATCAACTATAATGCCTATTGACGAAGAGCTATGGCCCTATATAGTAGGATAAAATAAGCAAATAAAAGCTAATAGCCTACCAGGTCGAAAGCCTGGAGGCTATTAAAAATGAGGGTTATAAAAAATCCCCATAGGGGAGGTGTGCCCAATTTTTAAATGCAAAAATATGTTAAAATTATAAAAAATTAACGGCTTGAGCTAAATGCAAAAATTAGCTAAAATTAGTGTAATATTAGCAAAAATTAGCGATAGGCTAATGATAAAAAATTTGCGTATTTTAACATTTATATTAGCATTTATTAGCTATATAAATTTTATCAATATATAAAAAATTATTATCTTTGTATAGTGAAAATAAAATAATTATTAACTATTAAAATTTAAAGACTATGAAGCGTTTAGAAGATTTAAGCGTTAAGGAGCTTGAGGCCCTTAAAAATCAAATTGAAGAGCTCGAGAAGTATAGAAGAGCAGAAGAGGCTTTTGCAAGAGATAAGGCCTACGAAATTATCTACGAGATGCAATGCCTAGTAGAGAATTTCAAGATGGATAGAATTGCAAAAAATTGCGTATATGAAGCAATCTATAAAATGCAAGAAGCATGCGAGAATATATAATTAAAAAATAAAGCCAACTAGGCTAGCAGCCTCCCAAGCTGCTAGTCTTTTATAGCCAGGGCGGCTGCTCCCTGGTAGGGGAGGTGTGCTCAAAAATTAAATGCTAAAATTAGCAAAAATTAGTGAGATTTAGCTAAAATTAGCAATAGGCTTGCGCCTTGGAGGCTTATAGGCAAAATCTATAGAGGCTGCCAGGCTTATAGGTAAAAGCTATTAATAGACAAAAACTATAAGCCTGAAAGCCTAATAGGTAAAAGCTATCTATAGGCAAAAACTATAAGCCTAAAAGCCTAATAGGTAGAAATTATTGATAGGTTTCGTCTATCAACAATAATACCATAATAGTTTTTACCTATCAGCCCCATGCTAGTAGCCATTAAGCAATTTTAGCGTTTCCAGGCCAAAATCTCCACAACTTTTAGCACAATTTATTTCATAAAGTCGTACAAATTTACTACCTTCGCGCCTATTTTCGAATCGCCTGCCCACTTGTTTGCGTCTTTTAGCGCATGCTTTAGCGTTTATTTGCTCAAATAATTTTTCTAGTATATAGAAAAGCGCTATCTTTGTAGTGTAAATAATAAATAAAACTATATCAATATGAAGTATTACAAAGTACCGCAGCATCTAGACGGCAAGCAGGCCTATAATGGCCGAGGAGCTTATACGCCGCTTGTAGGTGGTGAGTTGTTCACCGAGAAGGAATGTGCCCGTATAGGGCTTAATAAAGCTCTATGTGAGCCCGTAGAGGTGAGCCGCAAGAAAATTTACTTCTGCTTCGGCGCGAGATTTGAAAACGATTTTTAGCGCTTACGTTAACATATTTTAGCGCAATAAATTTTACCATAATAAAATAAAGCGCTATCTTTGTAGGGTAAATAATAAAAGAATAAAGCAATATGGAATTTAAGAGTATTAAAATTGCAGGGCAGCCCGTTATGGCTATCTTCTGCGGTACCAAGTACGTATTTTATAATGATTGGGCAGGCGTGATAGCCGCGGCCTATAGGGACCCAGCTTGTAGGTATAATGAGCCGCAGCGCTTCGTGCTGCATGTAGGCAATGAGCATTGCC
>JAZORK010000052.1:0-1296 GCA_045656485.1 Acutalibacteraceae bacterium
TATCTGCCATTTTTAGCTACCTTTCTTTTGCCCTGCCCCAAGTTTTTACTTGGGACTGGCAAGTTAGTTAGTTAACTTTACGTTCAACGACTTTTGTTTTGACTGGCAATTTTGCTGCAGCCAATGCAAATGCTTCGTATGCAACTTCTGGTTTTACACCATCCAATTCGAACATGATGCGACCTGGCTTAACACGGCAAATCCAGTATTCCACTGCACCCTTACCTTTACCCATACGAACTTCGGCTGGTTTCTTGGTAACAGGAACATCTGGGAATACACGAATCCACAGTTTACCCATACGTCTCATATGACGTGTGATTGCACGACGAGCCGCTTCAATTTGGCGTGCAGTAACACGTTCTGGTGACATCGCTTTCAATCCAAAAGAACCGAATGCTAATTCACTGCCACCTTTCGCAACGCCGTGAATACGGCCTTTGTGTTGTTTGCGAAATTTTGTTTTCTTTGGCATTAACATGATACAAATCCTTCAATTTAATAATTTTCAAATTATTATTTGTGCTTTCTTTCGCTGCTACCAGCATATTCTGCCGGTCTTGCCATTTCAGAAGCCAATTTTTCTTTATTTACAACATCACCTGTGTAAATCCAAACTTTTACGCCGATTACACCGTATGTTGTTTTGGCTTGAATTGACGCATAGTCAATATCTGCACGCAATGTATGCAATGGGATACGACCTTCGCGGATTTGTTCGCTACGTGCGATTTCAGCACCATTCAAACGACCAGAGCACATAACTTTGATACCCTGAGCGCCTGCTTTTTGAGCATTTTGTACAGCTTTTTTCATAGCACGTTTAAATGATACACGGCCTTCAATTTGCTGTGCAATGTTTTGCGCAACCAATTGCGCATTCAGGTCCGGACGGCGAACTTCGTAAATATTTACGACAACTTGGTCATTTTTAACCAATTTCTTGATATCATTACGTAATGTTTCGATATCAGCACCGTTCTTACCAATAATCATACCAGGTCTAGAGGTATGAATAGTCACGACAACCTTTTTAGCAAAACGTTCAATAACAACCTTTGCCAAACCGGCTTTCTTTAATTTCTTTTCAATAAATTTGCGGATTTTAACATCTTCTGCCAACAAAGCAGCATAATCTTTTTTACCCGCAATCCAACGTGAATCTGTTATCTTGTTGATAAATTCACGTAATGAAATTGGTGATACTTTCTGTCCCATTTTCTTTTTCCTTAATTTTAGTGGGGGCGTTCTTGAAGTGTTTCCACTTTATTCAGGAATTTTCATTCCATACCGCCC
>JAZORK010000053.1:0-1216 GCA_045656485.1 Acutalibacteraceae bacterium
TTTTACGTTTACGAGAGTTACCGTGTTGTCCAGGAGCATAGTTTCTTCTTGCTTGAGCTTTGTCAGGTCCAAAGATAGGCTCGCCAAATTTACGAGCAATTCTTGATTTAGGTCCAGTATATCTTGCCATTTTTTACTTAATTTTTTAAGGGTTTATACTCTACGACGTTTTGCAGGACGACGACCGTTGTGTGGAAGTGGAGTAACGTCAACGATTTCAGTTACTTCAATACCTGCACCGTGTACTGTACGAATAGCAGATTCACGACCGTTACCTGGTCCTTTAACATAAGCTTTTACTTTGCGCAAACCAAGATCGTAAGCTACTTTAGCGCAATCTTGTGCTGCCATTTGAGCTGCGTAAGGAGTGTTCTTTTTAGAACCACGGAAGCCCATTTTACCAGCTGATGACCAAGAGATAACTTGTCCCTCGCCATTAGCGATAGTTACAATAATATTGTTAAATGAAGAGTGCACGTGCAATTGAGCTACACCGTCAACTTTCACGACTCTTTTTTTGGTTGTTACTGTTTTCTTTGC
Source organism: Acutalibacteraceae bacterium (assembly GCA_045656485.1). Classification (GTDB taxonomy): domain Bacteria; phylum Bacillota; class Clostridia; order Oscillospirales; family Acutalibacteraceae; genus UBA737. The sequence goes on from JAZORK010000053.1 coordinate 541, forward strand.
CATTTTAACATTGGTTTTTTAAGCAGTTAATTACTTAGTTGCTTTTTTCTTGTTAGCAACAGTTTTCTTTTTACCTTTACGAGTACGTGCGTTGTTTTTAGTACTTTGTCCACGAAGTGGAAGACCAATACGGTGACGTACACCACGGTAACAACCGATATCCATCAAACGTTTGATGTTCAATTGCACTTCTGAGCGGAGGTCACCCTCTACTTTGAAGTTAGCACCAATGATTTCACGAATTTTTGCAGCTTGGTCATCAGTCCAATCTTGAACTTTAGTATCGAAATCGACACCAGCTTCTGTCAAAATTTGACGAGCTCTACTGCGACCTATTCCGTAGATATAAGTCAATCCAACTTCCCCGCGTTTGTTTTGGGGTAAATCTACTCCGACGATTCTTATTGCCATAAACTAAAATTTAAATTAACCCTGACGTAATTTGAATTTAGGGTTTTTTTTGTTAATAACATACAAACGACCTTTTCTGCGAACGATTTTGCAGTCATCAGTGCGTTTTTTAATTGAAGCTCTTACTTTCATAGTAAAGAAAAATTTTATTTAGTGTTTTATTTATATCTAAACGATATACGACCTTTTGTTAAGTCATAAGGAGACATTTCTACTTTCACCTTATCCCCAGGCAAAATACGAATATAATGCATACGCATCTTAC
>JAZORK010000054.1:0-1667 GCA_045656485.1 Acutalibacteraceae bacterium
TATTTCCGTTTCGAGGCGTTCGGGGACCTAAACAACGCAACTCAGGTAAAGAACTATTTCAACCTATGTTATAAAAACCCTCGGACAAAATTCGCACTATGGACGAAAAATCCCGACTATATCGCCGAGGCAATTGCGGACGGCTACGAAAAGCCGGAAAACTTGAACATCGTTTTATCGTCTCTGTTTTTGAACAAGGAACGCAAAAACCCGTTTCCGTTCGTTGACAAGGTTTTCACCGTTTACGATCCAACCTTTATTGAGGAAAACAATGTAAAAATCAATTGCGGCGCCCGTAATTGTTTCGCGTGTGGCTTGTGCTACGAAAAGAACGGGGTGCAAATCATAAATGAAAAACTTAAATAATAGCGCCGTGTTAGGCAAGTACATAGGCAGAGACATGAACGGAAAACCATTGTTTGTATGGAGGCATAGAAAATGAAATTAAAAAATGAATTATCAGAAATGATCCGCCGTTTTTCCGCTATCCGTGAAAACATAAAAGAATACGCGCCCGGGCTTGCTACATCTGGGAACTATAACGACTTTTTAACCCGCTTAAGCTGGGACGCGCTACGCGCCTGCTATAAAAGTGCTGAGATTTGCGAATTGTACGAAAAATATAACTGCAACGATAAACATATTACAACCGTCGCACGGGCGGCCCTGGTTGCAGTATATCCAGACGCCGAAAAAATCGGGGGTATTAAATAGTGCTTTTCTGGATCATCTTTTTTATCTTATATTTCCCAGCCGGCATTATCTGGCGTTTATGTAGAACTTTCATGAAATGAACAACGGCCCCGCGTATTGCGGGGTTTTTCTAATGGAGGCAAACAAAATGAACTGGAATTTATTTATCGATCTAACCTGGCCGTTTTTCCTGTTTTGCGCTGCTGCAGCCGTATGGGACTGGATCGGCGGGAAAATACTTTAATAATGTATCAGAACCGGCCCACGCGGCCGGTTTTCTTTATGCCTGGCCGATCCTGGCAGGGCTTTTTCTATGTCCTAAAATAGGCATACCGCGTATTTCGCGTTTTAAGGGGCCTAGAATCGATTTTCCGCCTTTAGGGTATAAACACCCTGCCCCGACTATAAAAACGCCGCGAGTACGGCAAAGAATTGGTTTTATGTTGCTGTCGGTAACATTTTGCCGGCGCGAATACAAAACAGATCCCTAAATTACCATAAAATGACATCAGACGTCAAAAATAAACCGAGGGACACGCCGTCCCCCGGTTTTTCGTTTGCCTGGACCCTCACGCACGCACGGAAAGTCGAAAGTCGATAAAATTTTTGAAAGTCGTGTCATAGTCGCGAGATCCCGAAAGTCGTGAACCCCTGAAAGTCGTGGGGCTTCGAAAGTCGCGAGTGGTTGAAAGTCGATAAAATGGTAAAATTTTATGTTTTTTCGTCTTTTTTTAAGAAGTTCGGATTGAAAGTCGCTGAACATCTCACTCCACCTCTGGCAATTCCGCATATTTCGCCTCAATAACTGCCACATCCACTTCATTTTTCTGGTTCGGAGTCAACACATACTCCTGTTTATCCTGATACCCGAAATTATTCTTTCCGAGGAAGATGCCACTAACAGGATTAATTTTACCGTTCATCATGTAATCTTCCCAGAGCGCCTCGAGCACATCATAAGCCTCGCAGATAAT
>JAZORK010000055.1:0-1056 GCA_045656485.1 Acutalibacteraceae bacterium
GATATTGGCGGCGATTATGTTAGTCGGTATGATTATTTGTGCTTCGGCGGCTTATAATCGGAAATTGGTAAACTTGCCTATCCGTTTGAAGCCGGAGGTGTTTTACCGTCAAATAGGTTTGATTAGTCGGATGTGTCGTATTATGACGATTGTCTTGGGATTTATTTGGCTAGCGGTGTTGTTGGCGATGTCAGCTGGTTTTATTGGCATGTCTGAAAGTGTGGGGGTAGCTCTCATCCCGCTTTCGGTAATGTTGATGCTTGGTGTAGTGTTCTTCTATACGTTGAAGATTTGGTGGATTGGTAGAGGGCTGTAAAAACTGGAATATACATCACGGATACAAAAAATGTAATGTGCCTACATTTTATACACCCGTTGATTAATGGGCTGACAGGTAGTTGCTTGGGGTGTATAATCTTCCTGCACCGATTGGATTTTCCTACACCCGGACATTGGGTTTGAAAGATGACCGCGTTTTTTTTAAACGCGGTCGTGTTTTTTTTAAAACGCGGTCATGTTTTTAAAAAAGACGGTCATCTTTTTTGGAGTGTATGATGTGTGCATGAAATATCCCGCATATCATCACCATTATTCGTTGTGAATCTGCAACATGTCTTTGCGGTGTATGAAATGCAGGATGTTTTTGGAAATCCCCTGTGTATACGTGCGCGCGTATAAATATTAATGTAAGATACTACAACGGCCTAAACCAAAGGCTTGAAAAACTGCTCTACGGCATCTTTTGAGAATCAGCGGTTTACGTGAACAACTGCAAAAAAGTATGAAAAAAGAGTTGTGGATGTTTGGAGGATATGCTGTAAAGCAGTACTTTTGCATCCGCTTTCGAGAGAGAAACGCAGATGAGTTGAAATACTGAACAAAGTTGGGTAATTTGAACCTGCCGCTTCAAAAAAAACTTTTTTTGAAAAAAAACTTCAAAAAGTTTTGGTAGTTCAAAAATAAGCCTTACCTTTGCATCCGCTTTCGCAAAGAAAGCCATAAAGAAGAGTTCTTTGAAAGATTTAGATATGAACAAGCAAGTAGTACAATTCTTAC
>JAZORK010000056.1:0-10095 GCA_045656485.1 Acutalibacteraceae bacterium
AACGCCCGAAACGGCGGTTATTAAAAAAATTGAGTTACTTAATCTTAGCCGTAATACAGTAATGCTTTTGGTGCTGACTAGCGATTCAAGAACCCGGAATCGCATTTTCCGTTTGGGTGATAATATCACACCCCAAATGATTGAGCGCTTTAAGGAAATTGCAAACACCAAAATAAAGGGCAAGCCTTTGGAAGAACTCAGTGTTGGCTATATGCAAAGCCTTGTGGCATCATTAGGAGTTGATTCCTTTGCACTTATGCCGCTTTTTACCGCTTTATTTGATACCGCAAATGAAATTGAGAGTATGTCGGTCGATTTAAGCGGTGTTTCAAGGCTTTATAATGTCTGTGGTAACGAAGAATCGGCACGGCGTATAATTTCGCTTGTTGACAGCCGTGACCCAATCATTTCACTCTTTGAGCGAATGGGTGATGGTGTCGTGTTCGGTAAAGATACCGGTTTTAGTGAACTTCACGACGATACATTGATAGCGGCAAAATTTGGTAATAATAAATATAAAGGATATATTGCAGTAATAGGGCGTGATCGCCTTTCTTACGAGCAAATAATACCTACTATTGAATATACAGCAAGTAAACTTAGCCTTGCTTTAGCTAAGGCACAAAAAGATATGGAGGATTGATTTTCGTGGCTGAGGAAGTAAAGACCCCAGAGGAAGAAAAGGTAAAACCCGAAAAAAAGAAAAACAAAAAGGATTTGGAAATTGAAAACTTAAAGGCTGAGTTAGAGCAAAAGAACGATTTGCTTTTACGCACCGCCGCTGAGTTTGATAATTTTAAAAAGCGTACCGAACGTGAGAAACTTACAATTGCTGAATTTGCAAAGGCGGGTTTAATTAAACAGCTTTTGCCGATACTTGATAATATAGACCGTGCGGCTAATGTAGAAAAGGACACACCCGACTATATTAAGGGTATTGAAATGATTGTAAAGCAGTTCGAAGGTATTGCGGCTAATTTGGGTATTACCGAAGTAGCGCAGGTGGGTGACACATTTAACCCCGAAATGCACGAAGCGGTAATGCACATAGAAGACGAAACACTTGGCGAAAACGTTGTTGCCGATGTTTTGCAAAAGGGATATAAAATAGGGGATACGGTAATCCGTGCCGCTATGGTTAAAGTTGCTAATTAAAACATTTATATATTAAGGAGAATTTATTATGGGAAAAATTATTGGTATTGACTTAGGTACAACAAACTCTTGCGTAGCAGTTATGGAAGGCGGCGAAGCCGTTGTAATTGCTAACGCTGAAGGCGGCAGAACTACACCTTCTGTTGTAGCATTTTCTAAAACAGGTGAGCGAATGGTAGGTCAGGTTGCAAAGCGTCAGGCTATTACCAACCCCGACAGAACTATTGCTTCTATCAAGCGTGATATGGGTACTGCAAACACCGTTGAAATTGACGGCAAAAAACTTACTCCACAAGAAATTTCGGCTATTATTTTGCAAAAATTAAAGGCCGATGCTGAAGCTTATCTCGGCACAACTGTTACTGAAGCCGTTATTACAGTTCCTGCTTACTTTAACGATGCTCAACGTCAAGCAACAAAGGATGCAGGTAAAATTGCAGGTTTGGAAGTTAAGAGAATTATAAACGAGCCTACCGCTGCTGCTTTGGCTTACAGTATTGATAAGGAAGACGACCAAAAGGTTATGGTTTATGACTTAGGTGGCGGTACATTCGACGTTTCTATTATCGAAATGGGCGACGGCGTTCAAGAAGTTTTAGCGACAGCTGGTAACAACAAGCTTGGCGGTGACGACTTCGATAAGCGTGTTATGGATTACATTGTAGCAACCTTTAAAGCAGAACAGGGCATTGATTTATCGGGCGATAAAATGGCTATGCAACGTGTAAAGGAAGCGGCTGAAAAGGCTAAAATCGACCTTTCGGGTATGACTACAACCGATATCAACCTTCCCTTTATTACTGCCGACTCTACAGGTCCTAAGCACTTTGAAACCACTTTAACCCGTGCTAAGTTTAACGAACTTACTGCCGATTTAGTAGAAGCTACAATGGCACCTGTTCGCCAAGCAATCCAGGACTCCGGTCTTCAAAAGGGCGAAATCAATAAGGTGCTTATGGTTGGTGGTTCTTCAAGAATCCCTGCCGTTCAAGAAGCAGTTAAGAGCTTTATGGGTAAAGAACCCTTTAAGGGCATTAACCCCGACGAATGTGTAGCATTAGGTGCGGCTTTACAAGCAGGTGTATTAGGCGGCGACGTTAAGGGTCTTCTCCTTCTCGACGTTACACCCCTTTCATTAGGTATTGAAACCATGGGTGGTGTTTCTACAAAGATTATTGACAGAAACACAACTATCCCAGCTAAGAAGAGCCAAATCTTCTCTACTGCAGCTGATGGTCAAACCTCGGTAGAAGTACACGTATTACAAGGTGAACGTGAATTCGCACGTGATAACAAAACCCTTGGTGTATTCCACCTTGACGGTATTGCTTCTGCTCCCCGTGGTGTGCCTCAAATCGAAGTAACATTCGATATTGACGCTAACGGTATTGTACACGTATCTGCTAAGGATTTAGGCACAGGTAAGGAAAATGATATTACTATCACATCTAATACCAATATGTCTAAGGATGATATTGATAAGGCTGTAAAAGAAGCTGAAGAATATGCAGCAGAAGACAAAAAACGCAGAGAAGCTGTTGACATTCGCAACAATGCTGACCAAATGATTTACACAACCGAAAAGACAATTGCCGACCTTGGTGATAAGATTACCGAAGATGAAAAGGCTAAGCTTGAAACTGCTAAGGAAGCACTCAAGGAAGCATTAAAGGGTGAAGACATCGACGCTATTAAGGCAAAGCAGGAAGACTTACAAAAGGAAATTTTTGCAATAAGCGAAAAGATTTATAAGGCTGCTAACCCCCAAGGTGCCGAAGGTGCTCCCACAGGTGATGCACAAAATGCTGACCCCAACGTTTACGAAGCAGACTTTACTGACGTAGAAGATAAATAATTATTTAAAAAACAGCGGGCGGATCTATGCATCCGCCCCTGCAAAATATTTTATAGGTGAATTATTTTGGCGGATAAAAGAGATTATTATGAAGTCTTGGGAGTGGACAAATCCGTTTCCGATGACGAATTAAAAAAAGCATATAGAAAAGCGGCTAAAAAATACCACCCCGACCTAAACCCAGGTAATGCTGAAGCCGAAAAGTCATTTAAAGAGGTTAACGAAGCGTACGAAGTTTTATCCGACAAGGATAAACGTGCTCGTTACGACCAATTTGGTCACGCGGGTGTAGACCCCAACTTCGGCGCTGGCGGTGGCTACGGTGGCGGCTACGGCGGTGGCGGTTTCGGTGGCGGATTCGGTGATTTTGGCGATTTAGGTGATATTTTCAGTTCCTTCTTTGGCGGTGGCTTTGGCGGCGGTGGACGTCGCTCCAACCCCAATGCACCACGCCGTGGTAACGATACTGCAACAAACATTGTATTATCTTTTGAAGAGGCGGCTAAGGGCTGTAAAAAGACCGTTAAGGTTACTAAAATTGACGCTTGCGATGAATGTGGCGGTACGGGTGCTAAAAAGGGTACTACCGTTAAAACTTGTCCTGTTTGTCATGGTAGCGGTCAGGTTTCGGCAGCACAGCGCACACCCTTTGGTGTTATTCAAACTCAACAGGTTTGTAGTCAATGTCACGGAAGCGGTAAAATTATTGAAACACCCTGTTCTAAGTGTAACGGCAAGGGCAGAATAAGACATACTGTAGAAAAGACAGTCGAAATACCTGCAGGTATTGATGACGGTCAGGTTATTAACATACGTGGTGGCGGTGACAGCGGTGTAAACGGCGGTCCTGCGGGTGATCTTCACATTAATGTAAACGTTCGTCCTCACCCGATTTTTGAGCGTGAGGGCTACGACCTTTATTGCGAAATTCCGATTACCTTTACTCAAGCGGCGTTGGGAGATGAAATTACCGTGCCTACACTTGATGGTAAGGTTAAATTCTCAATTCACGAAGGTACGCAGCCGGGTGATGAATTTAAACTAAGGGGCAAAGGTATTCAAAGGCTTAATTATTCAGGCAAGGGCGACTTGTATGTGAAAATCACGGTAGAAGTGCCTAAAGACCTTTCAAAAGCCCAAAAGGAAAAGCTAAAGGAATTTGATGCAGTTACCGATGCCAAAAACTACAAAAAACAAAAAGGCTTTATGGATAAGCTAAAAGACTTTTTTGATTAAAGATAAGCATATTGCAGTCAATGGCTGTAATATGCTTTTTTAAAATTATAGATGTAAAACATATATATAAGTGTTAAAATGTTAATGTAATTTTTTAAATAGGGGTTTTTTTATGAAAATAATTGTTAACGGTTGCGGCAAAATTGGAAAAACCATTTTGGCAAGCCTTGTTGCTGAAGGTCACGATGTTGTAGCGATTGATAATGACCCACAGGTTTTGGAAAATATTACTAATATTTATGACGTTATGAGTGTTTGCGGTAATGGTACCGATAGCGATATTTTGCTTGAAGCAGGGGTAAGAAATGCTGATCTTTTGGTAGCGGTTACCGGCTCTGATGAGTTTAATATGCTAAGCTGTTTTTTAGCAAAAAAGCTTGGCGCAGAGAATACTATTGCACGTATTAGAAATCCCGAATATAACGATAAAAGCCTTAGCTTTATGCGTGAGCAAATGGGCATTTCCTTAACCATTAATCCTGAACAAATTACAGCGGTTGAGCTTTTTAATATTTTAAAGCTTCCTTCTGCTGCTAAGGTTGAAATGTTTGGGTCTAAAAAGTTTGAAATTATTGAAATTAAATTAAAGTCCGATTCGGCATTAGACGGGCTTAAAATAATGGATATTCGTAACAAATTTAAGGCAAGGTTTCTTATTTCAGCCGTTTGCCGTGGTGAAGAGGCATACATCCCTGACGGTAATTTCGTTCTTAAAAGTGGGGATAGAATTTGTATTAGCGCCACTACAACCGAAATTGTACGCCTTATGCGTGAAATTGGTATGCAACAACAACCTGCTAAAAAGATTATGCTTTTAGGCGGTGGCAAGTTGGCATTTTACCTTGCTAAAAAGCTCTCTGAAGGTAGCAATAAAGTTACAATTATAGAAAAAAATCCCGAGGTTTGCGAAAGACTTTGCGAGGCACTCCCAAAAGTGACTATCGTTAATGCAGACGGCACCGACCAAGAAGTGCTTTTAGAAGAAGGTCTTTTGTCGGTAGATGCATTTGTTTCACTCACCGGTATGGACGAGCAAAATATTTTAATGTCGGCTTATGCTCAAACAAAGGGCGTGCCGAAAATTATTACAAAGGTTAATCGTTCGGCTTTAATGCCTTTGGCAGAAAACTGGGGACTTGATACCATTATTTCACCCAAAATGACCATTTCTAACATTTCGGTAAGATATGCTCGTGCTCTTGAAAATTCACAGGGCAGTAGTGTTGAAACCTTGTATAAGCTTATGGACGATAAGGTTGAAGCTTTGGAATTTATTGTCAAAGACACCTTTAAAAAGATTAATGTTCCCTTTAAAGAACTTACACTTAAATCCAACACATTAGTTGCGGCAATTATTCGCAATCGCAAGACTATAATCCCTTCAGGTGACGATGTATTTATGCCGGGTGACAGGGTTATAATCGTAGCGGCTAATCAGCGTATAAACAAGCTTTCGGATATTTTAGGGTGAGTGTATGAATAGAAGAATGGTTTTTTACCTTTTAGGTAAAATTTTATTTATAGAAGCGGGTCTTATGTGCCTGCCGCTTGCTTGCTCGGCAATTTATTTTGAGCAAAAGGGTGTTATTGCTTTTGCTATTACAATAGCTTTATCGCTTATTTTAGGCTTTGTTTTGACCTGTTTCAACACCCCAAAGGATAAAACTATCTTTGCTAAGCAAGGCTTTGTTATAGTAGCACTTGCTTGGGTGGTAATGTCGCTTGTGGGGGCTTTGCCCTTTACAATAAGCGGTGAGATTCCGTTTTATATAGATGCCGTTTTTGAAACGGTAAGCGGTTTTACCACAACGGGTGCATCAATCCTTACCGATGTTGAATCAATGTCGCACGGTATGCTGTTTTGGCGTAGCTTTACCCACTGGGTAGGTGGTATGGGAATACTTGTGCTTGTTATGGCTATTGTTCCAACCGATTCGGGCCGTTCGATGCATATTGCCCGTGCTGAAATGCCGGGACCTATAATCGGTAAACTTGTACCAAAACTTAAAACCACCGCTAAAATACTTTATCTTATTTACATTTTCTTAACAGTTTTGGAAATGGTGTTACTTTATGTTGGTGGAATGGGTCTATTTGAGTCGATTGTTCACAGTATAGGCACTGCGGGTACAGGCGGATTTGGTATTAAAGGCGACAGTCTTGGCTCATACACACCATATCAGCAATGGGTTATTGCCATATTTATGCTTATTTTTGGTGTTAACTTTAATATCTACTATCTCATTTTGGTTAAGAAAATTCGCACCGCATTTAAAAGTGAAGAATTTTGGGTGTATATCGGCATTGTGGCGCTTTCGGTAGGGCTTATTACAATAAACGTGTATAACACATTTAACACCTTGTCGGAAACGGTACGTCACGCCTTTTTCCAAGTATCTTCGGTAATCACCACAACAGGTTATTCAACCGTTAATTTTAATGAATGGCCCAATCTTTCTAAGGGGATTTTATTCCTGCTTATGTTTATGGGCGGTTGTGCAGGTTCTACCGCGGGCGGTCTTAAGGTTTCAAGAGTGGTGCTACTCTTTAAGCGTGTTTCGGCAAATCTTAAACGTGCTTTGCACCCCCGTTCAACCGAATTTGTACGCTTAGAGGGTAAGAAGGTTGATGACGACACACTAACGGGTGTAACGGTTTATTTTGCACTCTATTTTCTTGTGTTTACAGCGGTATTTTTCCTATTGTTGTTCGAGCCATTTGACATTGAAACCAATTTAACGGTTGCAACCTCTTGCTTTAATAATATAGGTCCTGCTTATGGGAGCGCCTGGGCAACCTACGATATTTATTCCCCATTTTCAAAGGTTGTGTTGTCTGTTGCAATGCTTGCGGGCAGACTTGAAATTTATCCCATTATATTACTCTTTTCTCCAAGCAGTTGGCTTAAACGCAGAAAAATTAAAAAATAATTTATTACCTCGACAAAGGTTTCGCTTTGTCGGGGTAATTTTTTACACTTGCAATATGTGGGGAATAATGTTATACTAAAAACGAATAAATGTTCGTAAGGAGTGCGCTTATGTCAAAAAGACCGCTTACCGAAAAACAACAAAGTGTTTATAATTTTATAGTAAAGCAAATGGCGGGCGGATTTCCACCCACCGTTCGCGAAATTTGTAATAATACAGGTATTAAATCCACTTCAACCGTTCACGCTATTTTGGGTCTTTTGGAAGAAGAAGGCTATATTGTGCGTGATGCTAAGTATTCAAGAGCTATTAAGCTTGACACAGGGTATGATTCTTCAATGGTGCCACTCGTGGGCAGAATTACTGCAGGTAAGCCGATTTTGGCAGTTGAAGAAATTGAAGATTATATCCCTTATCCCTCTAAGGATGCCGAAGGTCTTTTTGCTTTAAAGGTTGTAGGGCTTAGTATGAAAAATGCCGGTATTTTAGACGGCGATATTATTGTGGCTGATAAGAACTCTCCCTGCCGAAGCGGTGATATTGTTGTTGGTATGGATGGTGAAGAGGCTACCGTAAAGCGCCTTTTGATTAAGGATAAGACTGTTATATTTATGCCCGAGAATGAAGATTTTGACCCCATTTATCCCGAAAATCCTACCGTGCTTGGCAAGGTTGTGGGAAGTTATAGAAAGTATTAAGGTGCAGTATGAAATTTGTTGAGCTTTTTACCGATGGCGCTTGTTCGGGTAATCCTGGCCCTGGGGGATGGGGTGTAGTGCTTAGGTATAACGGACACGAGAAAGAGCTTTCTGGCGGTGAAAAAGATACCACCAATAACCGTATGGAATTAACCGCCGCTATTATGGGGCTTTCGGCTTTAAAAGAGCCGTGTGAAGTTCGCTTAGTTACCGACTCAAAATATGTTGCCGACGGTATTACAAAAGGTTGGGCGGAGTCGTGGCGCAAAAACAACTGGCGCAAAGCCGATAAAAAACCCGCTTTAAACCCTGATTTATGGGAAAAACTTTTAGATTTAATTAAAGAACATAATGTTACTATAGAATGGGTTAAAGGTCACGCAGGTCACCCCGAAAATGAGCGTTGTGACCAATTGGCAGTAGCCTTCTACAAAAAATTACAGGAGAATTTATGAATATAGCATTTTACACATTAGGTTGTAAAGTTAATCAATACGAAACTCAGGTTATGCGTGAAGCCTTTATAAAGCGTGGGCACAATGCTGTGCCTACTTCGGCACCCTTTGATGCAGTTGTAATAAACTCCTGCACCGTAACTGCCGAAAGCGACCGCAAAACACGACAAATTTTAAACCGTTTTCGTAAAGAGCATCCCGAAGCTGCAATAGCCCTTACAGGCTGTATGGTGCAAGCAAAGGCTCAAAAATCGCAAGACCTTAAAAATGCCGATATTATAATAGGCAATACCGACGTTTTAAAGGTTGTAGATAGTGTTGAAAAGTTTTTAGCCGACGGCGAACCGATTTTTAGAATAGAAAGCCATGAAAGAACCGAACGCTTTAACACACCAAATATAACCGAATTTGCCGAGCGCACCCGTGCTTATATGAAGATTGAAGACGGCTGTGACAGGTTTTGTACTTATTGTATTATCCCTACGGCTCGTGGTTGGGTACGCTCAAAGCCACTCCGTGAAATAAGACAAGAAGCCGAAGATTTGGCAAAAAACGGCTTTGTAGAAATTGTGCTTGTGGGTATAAATTTAACTTCTTATGGTAAGGGCGAAGATTTTGATATTTGTGATGCCGTTTCGGCTGTGGCAGAGGTCGAGGGTATTAAACGAGTAAGGCTTGGTTCACTTGAGCCTGACCACATTACCGACCAAATGCTTTTGCGTTTTAAGCAGTGCGAAAAGTTTTGTCCGCAGTTCCATTTGTCTTTGCAGTCGGGTAGCGATAAGACACTCGCACGTATGAACCGCCATTACGATACTGCGTTTTATCGTGATTTGGTTGAACGTATTATAAAAATGTTTCCCGATAGCGCAATTACTACCGATATTATGGTCGGCTTTGCAGGGGAAACGGATGAAGAATTTGCCGAAAGCCTTAATTTCGCAAAAGAAATCGGCTTTGCTAAGGCGCATATTTTTGCTTATTCACGCCGTGAAGGCACGGTAGCTTACGGTCTTCCAAACCAGGTTAGCAACGCTCAAAAGTCTGCTCGTTCAAAGCAAATGATAGAAGCCACCTTGCAAACTGAATATGCTTTTTTGGATAAGTATTTAGGTACTACTCAAAATGTACTTTTCGAGCAAGAGCAGGATGGATTTTTCGAAGGCTATACCGAAAATTACTGCCGTGTTAAGTGTAAATCCGATAATATTAAAACGGGTGAAATTTTGAAAGTGGAAATTATTGACCGTGATGGTGACGCACTTTTGGGAGCGTTAATTTAGCTTAAAAACACTATTGTAAAAAGAAATACACGTCTGTAAAGAAAAAAACTTGACAGGCGTGTTTTTTTGTGTTATACTCTCTTAGGTTAATTAAAGGGTGGGGTGTAAAATGACTAAAAATCTTCATATTTCCGCCTTACTTGACGTTTACGGTGCTTTTCTTGGCGAAAAGGCAAGAACGCTTACTGAATATTATTATAACGAAGATTTATCCCTTTCAGAGATTGCCGAAAACGAGGGGATAACCCGCCAAGGTGTGCGCGACCAAATAAAACGTGCCGAAGCACAGCTTTTAAGCTTGGAAGAAAAGTGCGGTTATTGTAAAAAGTTTGCAAAGCTTAAAGAATTATCGACATCTTGTAAGGATGATGAAAAAGCTTTAAGTGAAATGCTTGATATTATAAATAATTTGTAAGGAGTGTAATGAATGGCGTTTGACAATTTATCAGATAAACTTGCGTCCGTTTTCAAAAAATTACGCTC
>JAZORK010000057.1:0-4014 GCA_045656485.1 Acutalibacteraceae bacterium
AAAGCAGTTGAATGTAATAGACGTATTGAGCTTAACACTTGATACGTAAACAACGTTTCTTTATGGCATGATATTAAAATTTGCTTTTTAACCGTTTTTAAGGTTTTCACTAACGCCGGTAACGAAAACATTGGTGAGACCGTAATTAAATAAACCTTAAGTAAGGTGTTGACAATTATGTCTTTTAAGTTGATGTATATTACAAATCAAACAGATATTGCAAAAATTGCCGAATCATGCGGCGTAGACCGTATTTTTGTTGATTTGGAATATATCGGTAAAAATCTTCGACAAGGCGGAATGGACACGGTACAAAACCGCCACACTCCAGCTGATGTAGCCAAAATCAGAAAAACATTATCTACGGCTGAACTCTTAGCGCGTATTAATCCTATCCACGATAAAACCAGTGAGTATTCTTCCACCGAAGAAGAAATTGATACGGTGATAGCCGCCGGCGCCGATATAATAATGTTGCCATATTTCAAAACACCCTACCAGGTTGAACGGTTTATTAAAGCAGTCAACAAAAGAGCTAAAACCATGCTTCTTTTTGAAACTGTGGATTCTATTCTAAATATCGATGATATTTTAGGTATAGAAGGCATCGACGAAGCCTATATTGGCTTAAACGATTTAAGCTTAGACTATGGCAAAAAATTTTTGTTCTCTTTACTTGCAGATGGTACCGTTGAAAAAATATCGCACAAGTTTAAGCAAAAAAATTTGCCCTTTGGATTTGGCGGATTAGCCACTCTTGAAGGCGGTCTTTTGCCGGGCAAAAACGTTTTGGCGGAGCATTTTGCCTTGGGTTCCTCATGTGTTATCCTTTCACGTGCTTTTTGTAACACAAGCAAAATTAAAGATTTAAACGAAATACGTGAAATATTTAAACATGGCATAAAAGAAATTCACGATTATGCCGCTTTTTGTTCAAACCAAAGTCTTGATTTTTTCAAGAAAAATCATATTGCAACCCAAAATCTTGTATCAAAAATTTGTGAACACGAGGCCCTCAAATGAATCTCCTTGTAACCGGTGCATTTAACTGCCCAAACGACGAACTAAATACCCTTAAGCAAATGGGTCACTCTGTTTGCTTTCATAAGATGGAAAACGAACCATTGCCCGTCGATTATGAATGGGTCGAAGGTGTTATTTGCAACTCCCTATTTTTACATCATCCAATTACCAACTTCAAAAATCTCAAATACATACAACTCACAAGCGCCGGTTTCGACCGTGTTGATATGGATTATATCTCTCAAAAGGGTATAACAATCCATAACGCTAAAAACGTTTATAACATACCTATGGCCGAATTTGCCGTTTGCGGTGTGCTTGATTTATATAAACAAAGTCGCTTTTTTGCAAACAACCAAAGCAACCACATTTGGGACAAGCATCGTGGTCTTTTGGAATTATACGGCAAAACAGTATGTATTATCGGTAGTGGTAACGTTGGCACCGAATGTGCAAAACGTTTCAAAGCTTTTGGCACAACCATTTATGCAGTTGATATTTGCCCACCCCAAAATGACGTATATGACAAATACTTCCCCCTAACCGAAATTACTCATGCATTACCACTTGCAGATATAGTTATTTTGTCATTACCGCTTACACCGCAAACCAAATATTTATTTGATGAAAATATGTTTTCGCTCCTTAAGAACACCGCCGTTTTTGTAAATCTTGCCCGCGGTGCCATTGTAAAACAATCCGCTTTGTGCGATGCATTAAAAAGCAATCACTTGCTTGGTGCGGTTTTAGATGTATTTGAAAATGAGCCACTTGAAAACGACTCACCTTTGTGGGATGCCAAAAATACGATAATCACTCCCCACAATAGTTTTATAGGCGAAAACAACCACGAAAGATTAAAAAGCGTTATATTAAAAAACTTAAAAGAGGTTGCTATATGAAAGTTTTATACGTTGCAACAGTTGCAAGCCATATATGCCAATTTCATCTACCGTATCTTGAAATGTTTCAAAAAAACGGTGCAGAAGTACACGTGGCCGCAAAAAACAATTTGGCAGAAAAAAACGGTCTTGCATTAAACTATGTTGATCAATATTTCGATGTGCCTTTCAGCCGTTCTCCTGCCGATAAAAGTAATATTTCGGCTTATAAACATCTTAAAAAAATTATTTTTGAAGGTGGTTATGACCTTATTGTATGCAACACCCCTATGGGCGGTATTCTAACAAGACTTGCCGCACGTAAAGCACGCAAAAATGGTTGCAAAGTGGTATACATTGCCCACGGCTTTCATTTTTATAAAGGTGCACCTTTTAAAAACTGGTTAGTCTTTTACCCCATAGAGCGAATTTTTGCTCGTATGTGCGATATTCTTATCACAATAAACAAGGAAGATTTTATTTTAGCTAAAAAGCATTTCAAAACTACAACACAGCACATTCACGGCATAGGTGTAAAAACGGAAAAATATCACCCCTGCACCGAACCTAAAAAAACTGAATTGCGCACCGCTTTAAACCTTAACCCTTGCGATTTTGCAATTCTTTGCACGGGTGAGCTAAATCAAAATAAAAACCAAACTCAGCTAATATGCGCCGCTTCGCTTTTAAAGGACAAAATTCCAAATTTGAAAATCTTATTGGCAGGAAACGACCCGAACGAGCAAACCCTGCTTGCTAAAATTGAGGAACTTGGTTTACAAGAGGTTGTAACCCTTTTAGGTTACAGAACCGACCTTGAAAAAGTCGTACCTGCGGTTGATTTGATTGTTTCCTGCAGTCGCAGAGAAGGCTTGCCGCTTAATATTGTTGAAGCAATGCTTTGTCAAAAGCCAATTGTTGCAACCCATAATCGTGGGCACAACGAGCTTATATGTGAAGGTGTAAACGGTTTTTTAGTTTCTCCCGACAGTGTTTCGGATATGGCTAATAGAATTTATGAAATTTATAGCAATACCGAACTTGCAACAAATTTAGCCCTAAAAAGCGGCGAAATTGCACAGGACTATACCGTAGATGCCGTTAAAAATACTTTCTTTAGTTTTATTACTCAAAATTAACACAGTTAAGGAAATTTTATGATAATTTATATATCTATGTTTGTTGTGTTGGCGTTCTTCTACGTAATACACACCTCAAACCAACCCAAACAACTTTCGGGCAATGCCGATAAACCAAGCAAGTTTATTGCCTTTTTTGTTTTTGCTTATATTATATTTTGGGCAGGTATGCGAAATAATTTTATCGATACTTTTGCCTATAGAAAAACATTTGAATGGATTTCTTGGGATAATCTTTTCTCTCTGGATTTTTCCTTCAATTCTGGTTGGGGATTCGATTTTCTCTGCATTATTTTTAAATATTTTATTTCTAATAACAGCCAGCATTGGCTTATGTTTGTCGCAACAGTATCTGGCTTATGCATCGGCATAACCTTTTACAAATATTCATATAATTATTTTTATTCTGTTTTTCTTTTTTTGGCAACCACAAACTTCACTTGGCTAATGAATGGCATACGCCAATTTTTAGCCGTTGCTATTATTTTTGCCGCAACACCGCTAATTAAAGAAAACAAATGGTTTAAATTCATTTTAATAGTTTTACTTGCTTCAACAATCCACGGCACCGCACTAATGATGATACCGATTTATTTCTTCGTTCGTTCAAAACCATGGACGTCGCGCACTATGCTTTTGTTTGCTGGCGTTTTATTTGTTTTGTTTTTCACTTCTTCTTTTACAAACATTTTAGAAGATGTCTTTGCCGAAACAAAATACGAAAACATCGGGGATAAATTTTTAAACGATGACGGTGTTAACCCTATAAGAGTTTTGCTTTTCAGCATTACTACCATTTTGGCATTTTTTGCACGTAACCGTATGCCAAAGGATGATATTTTAATTAATGTCTTTGTAAATATGTCGCTTGTAACTTCGGGTTTATACCTAATGGCTATGGCAACAAGCGGTATTTTACTTGGTCGTCTCCCTATTTATACCCAACTTTATCAATATATGCTCTTACCACA
>JAZORK010000058.1:0-1601 GCA_045656485.1 Acutalibacteraceae bacterium
ACCAAGGACATGTAGGAGTAAGCTGCTACTGCGATAGCGCCCAACAATTGGGGAGCCATTTTAGCTGCCAGGTAAATAGCGGTCGGGCCGTCAGCACCACCGATAATACCGATAGCTGCAGCTTCTTGTACGGAGAAGCCAAGGAACATAGCGCCGAGCAAGGAGATGAATACGCCTGCTTGTGCTGCTGCACCAAGGAGCAAAGTTTTGGGGTTAGCAATCAACGGACCAAAGTCAGTCATTGCGCCTACGCCCAAGAAAATCAACGGCGGGAATACTTCGTGGTGAATACCGTACATGATTACGGACATTACGCCAGGGAGTTCGAAACCGTTTTTAGGAATGTTAGCGAGAATACAACCGAATGCGATCGGAGAGAGCAGCAGAGGTTCAAAACCTTTGCCAATTGCCATGTACAGAAGAACAATACCTACAGTAATCATGATTACATGACCCATAGTCAAAGCAGAGAAGCCAGAGTCATTCCATACAGATGCTAAAGCTACAATAAAAGCCTCAAACATTGTTTAATTTCCTCCTTATTTCCCTTTAGGGAATACAATAATAAATAATAAAACCATGATGTCTTTTAACATCTAATAATAAATAATGCTTTACTTTTACATAACCTTTAATTAACCTATTGCACGACTTGCTATCCTCCCCTGTCTAGATTCTTTCTACTATGATTAACTAAAATATTATTGTAATAGTAAAGTAGCTTAAAGCAGCAAGCTGCTCATAAACCCTAAGATTTTTTCTTAGTAGGATCAACCACTTGAATCAAACTCATTAATCCACCTAATGCTATCAATACACCAAAAACTATTGTCATATTAATTATTGCAATAAGCCATGGGTTAGTAGTAACAGCGCCCATAATTAACACCTCTTTTGATTTATATATTCAAAACCTAACTGAATCAATTATATTCACTGCTAATATCTATTTTTGTTGCATTTGCTACTTAACAACTGTTTCTATTGGTTATGCTAATTACATTATCAAGTTTTAATATTTTTATTGTTTAGGAAGTTTTTTATTGTTTAAGTCACTTATTTTAGTTCTTGTGTTTCTTTTTTAAATCTCCTTTTGTTATTTATCTAAATGTTTTTTAATATCTTTTCAATATTCAAATTTAGAGCATAAAAAAGGAACCGACACAAAGTGTCGGTTCTTTTATAAAGCGAAATTATTTCGCAACAGGACCAATCATAGCCAACATGGTACCTGCAGCTACTGCAGTACCGATTACGCCTGCAACGTTGGGGCCCATAGCGTGCATGAGCAGGAAGTTAGCAGGGTTGCATTGTTGACCAACTTTTTGGGATACACGTGCTGCCATCGGAACTGCAGATACACCTGCGGAACCGATCAACGGGTTGGTTTGACCACCGTCGAGTTTGCACATGAGGGTACCGAACATAGCGCCCATAGCAGTACCTGCGATGAATGCTACCAAGCCCAAGCCGATGATCAGGATGGTTTGATAGTTCAAGAAGGATTCTGCGGACATGGTGCAACCAGTACCGGTAGCGAGCATGATGGTTACGATGTTCATCAAAGCGTTTTGTGCGGTGTCGGAGAGACGATCCAAGCA
>JAZORK010000059.1:0-1278 GCA_045656485.1 Acutalibacteraceae bacterium
CTATAGACCTCTTTGAAATAGAGGAATATTATAAAAAACTCGGTCTTCAGATGACCGAAAACTCCAATTGCCTTCTTGTAAAGGAAAAGCAAGGCGTTATTGCAAGCTGTGTTTTTGAGCTTGATGAAAAAGGAATTGTTATATTAGGGCTGGAGCCTCAGGATGATATTGGTCTTGCTGATTTCACTTTAAGGAGTGCGCTTCATATTGCGGCAGAGCGTTGTGCAATGGATGCGCGTTTTGGCGAAACTGCTCCGGTGGAGCTTTTTAAAAAGCTCGGATTTGTGCTTGATGGCGAAGAAAATAAGCTTGATATAGATAAACTTTTTAAGAGCTGTTGCAGTTGCAATAAATAAAAATTTAATCTTGCTTAATTTAGGAAAACGGAGTCGATACGACTCGCTTTTTTTGTTTGGTGTCTTCAGACGTGGAAATAAACCCCTGGTTCTACCAGGGGAAGAAAAAGAGCGAAGCAACAAAAGAATGGGCGAGGCGTAGCTAAGCCCAAAAGACTATGAGAAAAGAAGAACCTCTTGTATAATGGTAGTGGTTTGGCGACCGCATTACCAAAATACAGGAGGTTTTTCAAATGAATAAAAGTAATGAGATAAAAAGCAGTTCACATTCAAAATACAGATGCCAATATCATATAGTTTTTGCACCAAAGTATAGACGAAAAGAAATATACGGAAAACTGAAAAAAGATATTGGAGAAATATTAAGAAAATTGTGTAATCAAAAGGGTGTAGAAATAATAGAGGCAGAAGCCTGTCCCGACCACATACACATGCTAGTAAGTATCCCACCGCATTTAAGTATAGCACAATTTATGGGATACCTCAAGGGTAAAAGTACATTAATGATTTTCGACCGACATGCGAATTTAAAATATAAATATGGAAGTAGAAGTTTTTGGTGCAGAGGATATTATGTAGATACAGTCGGTCGAAATAAGAAAGTTATAGCTGACTACATAAGGAATCAGTTAGAAGAAGATTATGCAGCAGAACAAATTAGCATAAAAGAATTTATAGACCCGTTCACGGGTAACAAGAAGCAGTAGGCAAAAAAAGACAGCCGCGCGTGAGCGGCTGCCCGAGATGGTAATGCGTTGCTAAACTTTCAGAGCCCCTTTTAGGGGCAAAGCCAGTAATCACCCCTTATAGGGGTGGTGCATACCACCGGTTTACCGGTGGTTATGATTTATCAAATATTTATTACAGTTTTGCCCTTTTTTTCTGCAATGTCTTTAAACTGTGCCGCATTGCAACGTAGGGG
>JAZORK010000060.1:0-4141 GCA_045656485.1 Acutalibacteraceae bacterium
TTTTGAATATTTCTTGTGTGTATCCGTTTTTCATTTTCACAGGACACTCGTGATCTTTTATATAACCTCCATATCCCATTAAAACAAGCCATATCTTAAATTCAATATCAAAAAGACGTTTATTATTTAATTCAACAACATCAAAGACTATATTGAAATCAATTTCAGAAAAAAATTCTTCGCCATTTATTTCCAAGTTTGGATTACCACCACATTCCATCAATTTGCGCATAATAATAGGTGCAATATCACCGTTATCAATATGGTGAATTGCCGTCATAATGTTATGGTAATTAATGTTATCAGTTGTATAAGTTAAATTGGGAAGTACTCCATATTTAATAAATAAATCGAATAAGTTCCCCCAGTTTGTTGTAATAAGATCTTCGGGAGAAGGTTTTGTTTTTTCGGTATAATCAAAGCCGTGTATTTCAAAAATATTTTCTTCTGCCAACCGAATAGCTGCGCTTGTTATTTCTTCAGGAGTTGCTTTATTACTGATAATATATTGTTCTACCGAGTCAAAATCGATGTTTGGTTTATTACACATCTCAAACAAGGTGCTAATTGTATTTTCGTTCATTTTCTCTCCTCCTAAAAATATTCTAACATACTAAGAGTCCTATAAAACGGACATTACAAGATAATTTTATCATATCGCCACAAAAAACACAACCGATAATGAATGTGTCGATTTCAATTTCGTATATTCGTAAAAAGAAATCGCCTTTGCTACAATATAATCAAAGGAGGTAATTTTATGGCAAATTTTATAGAAGAGTTTTATTACGGTAATCTTGACCCACAGGCACGTAGCACCAAGCAGAATAAAACGGTGCAAAAACAAATGGAGGTGTTGATGCTAAACGAGGACTTTTTAACCGAGAATCTTTCGGGTGAAAGTAAAAAGAAGTTCCTCGACTTCGTCAACGCGTGGGGCGTAGTCAACGGCGAATCCAACCTCGATAGTTTCATTATGGGATTTCGCCTCGGCGCCAACTTCACCTACGACACTTTTGTAAACGATGACGCACCGTTTCAAGATTTACTAAAGGAGGCATAACTATGGACCAATATATCTACGACGAAACCAACGGCTTATGGTACGAGCGTGACGGCGATTATTATATCCCTTGCCTAACACTCCCCGAAACAAATATCGGTATATGGGGCGAACGATATCTCACCTATATCCGCGAACATAAGAAACTGCTACACACTAAATTAGTGATAAATGGCACACTCTACACCCACCTTGCTGAAATCAACAGACAGGCAGAAGACATGTTTTCTGAGCTGGTAAATCAAATGAAAACCCGCGAAGGCATCACAGAACAACTCAAGGCTAACAACCAAATGGAATGGGTCCGCCGCTTGAATAACATCCGCCACCGCGCAAACGAAATTATATATAATGAACTAATACATCTATGAATAAAATGGCGAAACCCCCGAATTTGTAATCTATAAAAAGATAATATTGACAACTCAAAAACTAATGTTATAATAAATTTAAGTAAATAGTGACTTTAGGCGGTTGCTTTGGCAACCGGGATAATTACCGTAAACCTGACAGACTTGCGGTAACTTCCGGCAAAATGCACTTATGGTCGCAGGCTCGTGGGATACGGGATAATTGTCTTTTTTAGGCATCTGCGATTTGTGCGGATGCTTTTTCTTTTGTCCTTTTTACTAATATTAAGTAAAGGGGGAAAACAATATGTTTTCCAAAATCAAACTGTCATTATCAAATATCAACTACAAACTCTATTTTGCGCTCCTTATTTTAGGTCTATGCCCTACCGTTTACACAACGGTGCGAGTCTTCTTTTTAGGGCAACTCCCGGGCGAATGGTCTTTCTCTATCGCAGGGCAACTGTCGTGGGTAAATTTGCTTTATGAAATTATAAATGAAGCCATCATCTTACCGCTTTTCTTCTTTATCGGCAAGGTTACAACCGATAAAAAAGAGTTTACCAACCGAGTAAAAACAGGACTTATAATGTCGCTTGGCATTTACCTTGTGTTATCCGCCTTTATCGTTTGCTTTGCAAAACCGCTTTTGTCCCTAATGGCAACCGATTTGAAGCTAATTGATGCTTCGGCAACATATATCCGCATCGAAAGTATTGCAAATATTTTTCTAATTCTTTCGCAGTTTGTTCTTGTGGCGCTCATCACCATAAACAAAAGCAAATATCTTTACATTTTAACCTTTGCAAGACTTATATTCAGTTTGGTTTGTGATACTTTCTTGGTATCATCGCTCCCTATATCACTAAATCTCGGTGTAAACGGAATTGGATACTCAAATATTATAGTGAATATTGTTTTACTTAGCATATCTTTTGTATTGCTTGCAAAAGAAAATATAAATGTTTTTAACAAGGGACAATTAAGCTTTGTTTGGGTAAAAGAGTTTGTGAAAATAGGCAGTATTTCAGGTTTTGAGTCCCTTGTTCGCAATGTCGCATATATGGTGATGATTTCCCGAATGGTTAATGTTGTTGGTGAGCAAGGCACCTATTGGGTTGCGAATAATTTTATTTGGGGTTGGCTGTTGCTTCCCGTTTTGCAACTCGGCGAACTTATCAAGCAAGAAACTGCAACCGATAAAGACAATGTCCGAAAAAATAGCCTTGGATATTTCGGTATAACTGCAATTATATCGGTGTTGTGGTTTGTGAGCATACCGCTTTGGAAACCTTTTATGGCAAATGTTTTACAGTTTATCGATGTGGATAAATTATTTAATCTTGTGCTTGTTCTTGTCGGTTTTTATGTGTTGTATGCTTTCCAAAATGTGTTCGATTCCATATTCTACGGACTCGGTAAAACAAACTATATGCTTTTTGAGTCGGTAGTTACCAATACAGTTTATTATGGTATAGCATTTATACTTTATAGGGCAGGAATATGGACGCCGTCACTTATTGGCATTGCGTTACTATTTGGTATAGGCAACGCTTTTGATAGCCTTGTTTCTCTTGGTGCATTTGCATTTCTGCTCAAAAAAGAAAAGATAAATATATTAAAGGTTAATTAAAACACAACCGCTGAAGCGTAAAAACTACAGCGGTTGTTACTTTATTTATTAAAAGAAACGGGCTCTGTCTCGCCTGTGGCAAATGCGTTGGGACCAGGGTCTGACATTGAGAAATACATTTTTGCGGCCTTGGTTGTGCCAAAATCTCTGTTAGAGCCTGAGTTCTGCACCTTGTTAAAGGCATCACGGAACATCTGATTATGCGCTTCTTCGCGGTTCAAGAGAAAATCAATAGTCTCGCGCACCTTTTTGTCATCAATCTGGCGGTAAAGATATTCATAAACCACCTTTGCACGCTGTTCAGATGCGATGTTGCTGAGCAAATCAGCGCATAAATCACCCGTAACAGTTACATAGTCGCCCGTCCAAGAATATCCCGAAGCGTTGATAAGACCAGGGTTAAGACCAAGAATAACGTGGGACTGAATTTCGCCGCAAGGCACATTGTCAGCATCAACGTCGTGACGGTTTAAGAGGTTGATGGTCTGTGCAACCATTTCCATATGACCGAGCTCTTCTGCGGCAATGTCAAGGAATAAATCCTTGATTTCGGGGTCTTTGATTCTAAAACTCTGCGACATATACTGCATGGCCGCCTTAAGCTCACCGTTGCCGCCGCCAAGTTGTTCTTGTAAAAGCGCTGCGTATTGAGGATTCGGTTTCTCAACTGCTACAGGATGAAAAAGCATCTTTTCGTGTTTGAACATAATTCTACCTCCGTTTATTTGATATTAGATATTCTTTCCAAATCGGCGGAGGATATACGAACACAACACTAAATAGTAAAGCTCTCTGCCACGCGGCAGAGAGCTTTTTCGTCAATAGAATATTATTTAATTTCTTGCTCTATATCATCAAAAATGTCATCATCGAAGAACTCTCGGAGCGAAATATCTAAACCGTCACATAACTTCTTAATAGTAACAACGCCGGGGTTTTGGCTCTTTTCATTTAAAACACTATAAAGAGTGGAGGGAGATATGCCCGAAATATTTGCCAAAGCATTTATCGCAATATTTTTCTGATTGCACAATTCAATAATACGGTTTGCAACAGCGTTTTTAGTATTCATAATTTCACCTCTACGATATATCG
>JAZORK010000061.1:0-3743 GCA_045656485.1 Acutalibacteraceae bacterium
CTCGGCAGAAAAAACCGCCGTTTTTTGATAATCTTTCCAATTATCCGGAAATAAAAACTTGACCGTTTCGTGTTTCACACTGTCAGACACCGCATTAGATAGTATACTGTCCCCGACAGTTAATACATTGTTCGAATGTACTTCAACACAAATCATAAAATGACCTCCTTTTGTTTGATACCTCTATTATCCACAAAACAAAACCGACATTCACCGACATCTTTTTACGGCAACAAAAAAGCAGCTTTCCCTTTAAATAAGAGAAAACTGCCATTTTAAACCTTTTTAAATTTTAAACCGCTTTTTCCAAAAGTACTTACAAATACCGCAAACGAGAGCACCAATTCCTGCTATTAAAATCCAAATCAGCACAGTAAAATTCCAACCAAACTTTTCAGATAAAAGCGCTATACCGTAGGTTGAAATTGCACTACCAATATAGGTGCAGCTATTTATAACACCCGAAACTGTGGATACCCGCCCGCCTTTTTCAAAAAACGGGGGCACCATACAAACAAGCATAAGGTTAACCCCGTGCATAGCACCCGTAAGTATTGCCGAAAGCAATATTGAACCCAATGCACTTTTGCCTGTTATAAAGTATATACCCAGTGCAGACAACGTGCCCAAAAGGAAAAACACACCTGCACAAGCAATAGGATTTGTAAAGACCTTAATATAAAGCTTTGTGGCAACCCAAAAGCACAAAATACTGAATATTGGTAATACCACACCCGTTAAAATAGAAATTGTATTGCCCAAATTATATGTATCCTTGATATAGGAAGGCATCCAGGTTGTAACCCCGTCACGAAGCAAACCCTGTAATATTATTGCCACCATTATAAAAACCATAAGGGGAGTAAAAAGCTTATATTTTTTATCTTTACTTACTTCTACCACGCTTTTTTCTCTTCTTGTCACTCCAACATCAATGCAAAACTTATTCCAAACAAAAAGCATTATAAGACCGCAAACAGAAGAAAAGAAGAAAACAAATTTCCACCCCAAAAGCGAAATAATAATGGGTGAAAGTAAATATACCGCAATTGTACCAAAGCTGCTACCCCACGAAACCTTTGTGGTAACCATTTTATAATCTTCGCTTGTAAGAAGTGTTGTCATAAGGCGTACAAGCGGCGGCCACATAAGACTTTGGGCAAAACCATTCACACACCAAATAACCAACATTAAATAAGGACTTCGGCTAAAGGGAATTAAAAAATTCATTAAAGTGGTAATTATAAATCCTATGCTAACAAGCCTTTTAGGTGAAACCCTGTCACCTATGATACCGCTTATAACCTGACCTATACCATAAGTAATAAAGCTACCTGTAAGAGCCATTGAAAGCATACTTTGAGTCAAGCCCGTTGCACTTTCCATTTCTACTATAATAGCCCCATAGTTAATGCGGGTAATATAGCTTATCATATAGGTTAGCGAAAATAAAAAAGTAAGAAAATTAACCTGTTTTTTAGAAGTAAGCTTGCTAGCTGTCACAGTATCACCTCGATTTTACTAGATAATTGTAGCAAAGGTTAAATTCAAAATCAAGGCAAAATTAAAAGCGTAGGTAAACCTACGCTTTTAAAATTTTTATTTTGTACCGAATAAACGGTCGCCTGCGTCACCAAGACCTGGAAGAATATATCCGTTTTCGTTAAGCTGTCTATCTAATGTAGAAACATAAACGTGCACGTCGGGGTGTGCTTCGGCAAGACGGCTAACCCCTTCAGGTGCGCCAATAACTGCCATAAATTTAATATTCTTGCAACCGCGTTTTTTAAGCAAGTCAATTGCATCAATAGCGCTACCGCCTGTGGCGAGCATCGGGTCGATAACAAGCACAAGCTTGTCCTCAATACCTTCGGGCAACTTGCAGTAATATTCGCAAGGCTCTAAGGTTTCTTCATTGCGGTACATACCAATATGTCCAACCCTTGCCAACGGGAAAAGCACGTGAATACCGTTAACCATACCAAGACCTGCTCTGAGAATCGGAACAATTGCAATTGCATTATCCTTTACCATTTGCTGTTTACAGGTTTCAAGCGGGGTTTTAACGTCAACTTCAACAGTCGGTACACCTTCGCGTAAAGACTCATAGGTCATAAGGGTTGTGATTTCTTCAATAAGCTCACGAAACTCCTTCATGCTTGTTTTTTCATTACGCAAAATAGCAACCTTGTGCCTAATAAGCGGATGGTCAAAAATAGTAACGTTACTATAGTTTTTCATTTAGATTACTCCTTATTCTTCTTGTGAAGAATGATATTAACGATAATGCCAAGAATAAGAGCACACGCAATAGCGGTGAGTGTTACCTGACCAATCTTCATTGCCATACCGCCGATACCTGCAATTAGTATAACCGAAACAGTAAAGAGATTTGCATTATCTTCAAGGTCAACCTTTTGAATCATCTTAAGACCCGAAACTGCAATAAAGCCGTAAAGGGTAATACATACGCCACCCATTACACAACCGGGGATAGAATCTAAGAAAGCAACAAAAGGTGAAACAAATGCAATTAAAATTGCCATAATAGCAGTGGTGGTAATAGTTGCAACAGAAGCGTTGCGGGTAATAGCTACACAACCAACCGATTCACCATAAGTAGTATTAGGACAACCGCCGAATAAAGCACCCACAGCAGAACCTACACCATCACCCAAAAGTGTGCGATGAAGACCGGGGTCTTCGAGTAAGTCTTTTTCAATAATTGAAGATAGATTTTTATGGTCGGCAATATGTTCTGCAAATACAACGAATGCTACAGGAATATAAGCCACTGCAATAGTTGCAAGGTAGGAAACATCAAAATCCTTAAAGCCTTTAAAGCCGGTTACAAATGTAAATTCAGGGATAGCCAAGAAAGTTTTTAAGGTAACACCTTCTGCTACAAGTGCTTTAAATGGAGCAAAGTCTACTATTTTTAAAGCATCAATGCCAGCTGAATAACCGATAGTGGTAAATACCATACCTACAGCATAACCTGCTAAAATACCAATAATAAAAGGAATAAGCTTGGTCATCTTTTTGCCGTATGTTGAGCAAAGAATAACCACAATTAAGGTAACCAAAGCACAAATTAAAGACACCCAGCTAAAGCCCGACATAATAAACGAACCATTGTCGTCCTGCGGACCGTATGAGAATACATCCTTAATAGCGGCGCCTGCAAGTGAAAGACCGATAATAGCAACAACCGGACCTATAACTGCAGCGGGCATAAGCTTGTTAATCCAATTAACGCCAACAAACTTAACAACAAGTGCTATAACAACATAAACTAAGCCTGCGAATACAGCACCAAGGATAATACCTAAATAACCGAGCGAAGCCGATGAAGCGCCTGCAAATGCTGCAACCATAGAACCAATAAATGCGAAAGAAGAGCCTAAAAATACAGGACTGCGGAACTTAGTGAAAAGCTGATACACTATTGTACCAACACCGGCACCAAATAGTGCTGCCGAAGCGCTCATACCATTACCAACAATTGCGGGAACTGCAATTGTTGCCGCCATAATAGCCAATAATTGCTGAATTGCAAATACAATCATTTGCCCGAATTTTGGCTTATCATGAATGTCATAAACCAAATTTTTTGCCATAAGAATTCCTCCAAATATTTAATTTAGACGACTCAAATCGCCCTTAATGGTTATTTTACCACAAGATATTGTATTTTGCAAACAAAAATTGGTGATTTTGACACAATTTTGAAAATTTATACA
>JAZORK010000062.1:0-3179 GCA_045656485.1 Acutalibacteraceae bacterium
TTACGTCGGCGATTACAAACAGCAAGGTTCCGAATACGATGTATCCGTAAGATATAAACCAAGCCTTAGAGAAGATCTTTTCATTTGGATCCACAAGTTGGCTTAACCAAGCCTTTACTTTGTTTTGTTGTTGTGTCATATCAATAAATTTTGTTTATAATTAAAAATAAAGGTGCAAAGGTACGACAAATTCTTGTGCCGACCAAAAACGGAGAAGATAAATTACAAATTTCCCAAACAAAGATTCGTTTTTTTTATTCTTTGTTTCGCTCGTCTGAAATCAAGTTTTATTTTTTTGAAAGCAAGAGTCAGGCTCGTTTTCTTTACTTTGGCGGTTTTTCTTTTTACTTTGGCTTTCGGCTATTAGCTTTTGGCTTTGAGATGTCATCCGTTGATTGTTGTCCGTTGTCTTTCGGCAAAAACAAAACGAGCGTTCGCAAATGCAAAAGCAGGTCGAACGCTCGTTTTTCTTTACTTTGGCTTTTAGCTGTTGGCTATTTGCAAAATTCAGCCTTCCATTGCTCAAAGTATTTAACCTCATTTGGATGAAGAACTCCGTCAACATTTATCAATTTCTCAATGAAACCTTTTATAATGTCAACGACTTGAGGTCTTTCTTCTTCGTTTGCATTTTTCAAAAACTCTCTTGTGGAATTGATAACGTCATCTATCGAACATTTTTCGCTTTTTATGTCGATCAACTCTTTCAATGAATCTTTTACTTCGATACCTTCGTCCATCATTTTCAAGATAAACTCTGATATAAACTTGTCTTCAGATTGATCATAGTCATCATCACAATTCGCAAAGAAGACACCGATTCTCGCAATCAGCATTTGATATTCTTTTATCGCATTCATGTTTATTTGATTTTAAGTAATTTTTTAATTAATCCTTTAACTGCAGTAGCTATAATAACGTTTTTAGGATCTGTTTTAGGATTATCTATTATCATTTCCTATTCCTTAATTTATCGTTGGTTACTACCGTTCTTTTTACCATCATCTAGAACATCTAAAACAGTAGTTGCAACTGTTGTAACTACCTTTATTACATCTAACCATCCCATATTTTTTTTATTTTTGTTTGTTAATACTTATTTTTAATTTACTTAAGCTTTACTTAGAACTTTTTGTGAATTACTAAAAGGTGCTAAAAATTCATAAATATTTTCTTTCTTATTTTAAACTAGCCATACTATCAAGCCTATCGCTAGACCTAAAATAAATACTCCAATAATTAGTTTAATGATACAGCCCATGCAACCCCCAAAAAACTCTAATATCTCTTCGAAAATTTCTTCTAAATCCATAAAATCGAGATTATTTAACTTCTTTTTCGCCAAGTTAATCCTTCATCCTTTGATGCATAAACTCCTTTCGAGGTAGAAGCAATTATTTCTACGCCTGCATCGTTCAAATCAACAAAGTCTCCATACATCATTCCTTCGTATCGTTTCATCCAAATACGACCTCCGTCTTTCGAAACTTCGATTCTGTTGCGTCTTTCAGGGTTTATCCTGACTAACACTCCGTTATGTGTGATTAATTGACTCATAATAATCTTTTTGATTTAACTTTAATAATTCTTTACTTTTGTTTGCCCAAGTTCCAAAGGCGATACAATTTTCCGAAAACCGATTTAAGGGAATAGGAACCCTGACTTAAGGACATAAAAAAGTCGTGGAACTTTTGTCTTACCATTGTTTGAGGTTCTGGACTACCTAACTAATCGAATAAGAAAAGCCCACGAAGAATCATCGTGAGCGTTTTCAGCTTATTCTTTCGATTAGTTGTTATGAAATTGTCCAGATTTCAAACAATTAAGTATAAGTAAAAACGCTTTAATATGTTGCAATTAAATTGCTAAGTCTCAATGTAATTTATTCTTTGTCTCCTTTTGTTCCTCCTTTTCAAGGGTTAAAAACTCGAAAGCCTTGTTTCGCTCTCCGATTGCAAAGATAAAAAACTTTCATAAACCGACAAAATTTTCTCTCGCAAAGTTCGCAAAAACGCAAAGGAAGTTCCACGTATCACGCGAATTTACACGAATCTTTTTATTTCAGCTTTTGGCTATTAGCTATTGGCTTTTGGCTTTCGGCTGACGCAGTTTGAAATTTGCCAAAGGCTAAAAGCCAACAGCCAAAGTAAAAAAAAGAAAAATACGTGCAGATTCGCGAGATACGCGGTGTCGTTATGAAATATTAACATTAGATTTAACATTCTTTAAGTTGCGTGTTTTTGGGCTGAAACGGCGTTCGAAAACATCGAAAAGGCGTTCGGAAGCTCGAATATCGGGTTTTTGAAATTTCAAACGCCGTTTGAATTTTCTCAGACGCCGTTTGAAAAATTTTGAACGCCGTTTGAAAATGCTCAAACGCCGTCTGAAATCGCCGAAACGCCGTAAAATTTGTCCAAAATCAGGACAAAATCCCTTAAACCTTTGACTTTCAACTTTCTACCAAACTCCCAACAAATCGCATCCTTGACGGCAATTCCTCACTCGCCGACAGATTCGCGAATCCTCGCGTTAAGAAAACTTAAAAGTTCGAAAGAAGAATCGGGAATTTCTCCGCGTATCTCGCGAATCACGAGTATATTTTTTCTCGCAAAGTTCGCAAAGTCGCAAAGAGTTTCCACGTATCACGAGTATTTACACGAATCTTTTCTTTCTTCGCTTATAAAATCCGTTGTCTGTTGTCCGTAGTCCGTTGTCAAGTTAAAAAGATACGTGTCGATACGTGAGATTCGCGGAGCCTTTTTTGCGAACTTTGTAATTTATTCTGTCGGTCTGCGACCTTTGCGAGAGATTATTCCGTGCAGATTCGCGAGATACGCGGAGCCGACTGCCAACCGCTCAAATCTTATTGCAAATAGTCGGGAAGGGGCGTGAGGGTTTCCTCATAAACTTCTGCCATATCGTAAACAAGCCCCAAGAGTTGCAAAGTTCGGTCTATCTCTTCGGCATAAAGGTCGGGCTTTTCGAACATTCGTTCCAATTGCGGGAATGTTGCTCTGAGGTATGGGTTTATGACGTTAAAATATCCGTCGGCAAGTTCTATGCGTATGATCTCCAAGTCGAAGTCTTCTGCCTGCCTGATCAGACGCAGCCATTGCTCGATTGTGTTTTGTGCTTCTATCCTTTCCTGCGATTGTTGCCTTGAAGAAAGGTGTGAATAA
>JAZORK010000063.1:0-2936 GCA_045656485.1 Acutalibacteraceae bacterium
GAGTAGAGAACGTAAAATATCTTGGAAAGATCAATCGAGCGGAAGTGAATGCTTTATATAAAAGTGCCGTAGTGGGCTTGTGTCTTTTAAAACCGACGGCAAACTATATTCATTCGCAACCGATTAAGATGTACGAGTATATGGCGGCGGGCATACCGTTTGTTTGTTCTAATTTTCCTATGTGGGAGCAGGTTGTGGAAAAAACGGGTGCGGGTATTTGCGTTGACGTGGAAAATATAAGTGATATACAGTCAAAAATCGTTGCGTTATTAAATGATAGAACTTTGGCGCAAGAAATGGGCAAAAAGGGTCGAAGTGCTGTTGAGAAAGAGTATAACTGGGAAGTCGAAGGGGCAAAACTTATCGACTTTTATCAAAAAATGTAAGGAGTATGTATGGAATTGAAACGATGTACGCGTTGTATTATGGATAATAGTTCGGATTCTACGATTCATTTTGACGAAAAGGGATATTGCAACTATTGCACGCAAACGTTGTCCGAGATAAATACGGTATATTTCCCCCGAGAGGAGGGAGAAAAGAAACTTGAGCAAATGCTTGCAATGTTAAAACAAGAAGGACAAGGAAAGCCGTATGATTGCATTATGGGCATTTCAGGGGGGTTGGATTCTTCTTATCTTGCGTATCTTGGTCATAAGTGGGGTTTAAGAATTTTAGGTGTGCATATTGACGATGGCTATGATACGGATATATCCAAACGGAATATCGAAAAACTCTGCAAAGCGGCGAACATTCAATTAGAAGTTGTAAAACCCGACGAAAAACAATATAATGCGTTGACGTTAGCGTATATGAAAGCGGGCGTTCCTGATTTGGCGATTCCGCAAGACAATATTTTATTTGCATTCCTGTATGATTTAGTCAAAAAGACAAAGGTAAAGTATTTCTTGTCCGGGGGGAATTTTGCATTAGAATGCATTTTGCAACAAGGAAATACGCACAGTGCAATGGACGTTGTTAATATTAAAGATATCAACAAACGATTTGGAAAGGATAAGCTTAATAAGCTGAAATTTATTTCTTCTTATAAAAAATATTTTTATCAAAAAACAGGTAAAGCTATTACGCTTCGTCCTCTGAATTATTTTGATTATAATCGCGATCGGGCTTTTGAAGAATTGCGTGCGTTTTGCGGATTTGAATATTACGGGCGCAAACATCTTGAAAATATCCTTACGGCATTCGTCCAATTATATTGGTTGCCAAAAAAGTTCGGGGTAGATAAAAGAACTTCGCATTTATCAAGTATGATTGTATCAGGGCAAATGACGAGAGAACAGGCATTGAAAGAATTTGCCGAGCCTTTATACGACGAAAAACAAATGCAAGAATATATAACGATTATTAAAGAGAGAATGGGGTTGTCCGATGCGGAGTTTAATGAAATAATGTCCGCCCCCACGCATGAACATACGGAATATAAAACGGATAAATGGGATAAGGTTTTACGCAAAATTTTTAAGTGAAAACGTTTTAACGAAAGAAGGAGATTGTTATGAAAATTTTAGTTGTAGCACATTTTCAAAACGACGGATCTCCTTGCGCAATTTTTATCCACGATCAAATGAAAGCGTACGTGGAATTAGGTCATCAAGTTTGTGCCATCGTACCCGTTGCTTTTGGAAAAAAGAATTATCAAGGAAAACGAATTTCCAAAAGAATTGAAAAGCAGGATATAGACGGAATACGATACCTGTTTGTTCGTTATCTTTCTTTATCTAAATACGGAGAGAAAAATTTTAATACACGACGTGCGATTGGAGCAATAAAGAAAACGGCAAAAAGCGTAGCGTCTTGGAAACCTGACGTAATACATGCGCACACGCTTGGTTTTGACAGCGAAATAGGCGTGTGGCTCAAAGAGCGACTTACGTGTCCGTTGGTAGTAACGACGCATGGGGGCGATACGTTTGAACGCATA
This sequence comes from Acutalibacteraceae bacterium, assembly GCA_045656485.1. Taxonomy (GTDB): domain Bacteria; phylum Bacillota; class Clostridia; order Oscillospirales; family Acutalibacteraceae; genus UBA737. The sequence continues at coordinate 1,943 of JAZORK010000063.1, forward strand.
GAAGACAATAAAAATGCTTGGGTAAAAGATTGCGCAGATAAAGCAGATATTGTTGTTTGTGTTAGCGGGAAATTAAGAAAAGCATTAGATAATTGCAAAGTTCAAGTAAGTACACGTACGATATTAAACGGGTTTAACGTACAGAGACGTTCATTAGAAGAAGAAAAAATGGCGTTTACAGTCAATCAAGCAGGAAGTTTGATTGAGCGTAAAAAGACTCATATTACGATTCAAGCCTTTTCACTTTTGAAAGAAAAATATCCACAAGCGATTCTAACCATTATTGGTCAAGGCGAAGAAGAACAAACGTTAAAGAATTTATGTATTCAATTAAATATTAGTGATAGAGTTAAATTCTTAGGGCAAATGTCCAACGAGCAAGTTATGGACATAATGTCGCGGTCGCAGTTTTTTGTGATGCCAAGTGTGCGCGAAGGGTTTGGTGTTGTATATTTAGAAGCGATGGCAAGCGGTTGTATTACTATCGGCACGGAAGGCGAGGGAATAGCGGATTTGATCGTGTCAGGGCAAAACGGGTTTTTAGTGCCGCCAAATGATTCTGTTTCAATTGCAAATACGATAGAATGGTGTTTGCAAAATCTCGACAAAGCGAAAGAAATTGCGCGAAAAGGGAAACAAGATGCTTTGGCTATGACCTGGCAAAGGAATGCAAAGGAATACGTAGAATTATTTATTGAGTTGATTGCTAAAACAAATAAAGGTAAATAGAATGGAGTATATAAAAGGAACAAAACCTAATAAAAAGCGTTCTTATGAATGGGCGTATTTGATTGGATACGTTCTCATTTTGCACGTGTTGTTTTTGTTTCTTTATAAAGATACTTTTAAAAATAGCTATAACAAGAAATTATTTATCTATCAGTTTAATTGGATTAAGTATATTCTTTGTATCCTCGAAACAGTTGTAATTGGCTATATGACGCTAAAAAAGGTTAACTGCTCGCGGTTGACGGAAACGGCGATGCTTATTTTA
>JAZORK010000064.1:0-8989 GCA_045656485.1 Acutalibacteraceae bacterium
TATCGTCGTCAGCGTTTATGACAAGGCTTTCAACTTCTTCACATTCATAATAACCGTCATCATCACTAGTGTCGGAGTCGGTTATTATTTCGTCCATAGTATCGTCTTCCAAATAGTCTTCTTCGTCTTCCGATTCTTCGGTTTCCTCGCCTTCATCAGCAAGAGGGTCTTCCATATCGGTGTTATCCTCAGTCTCGGTAATGATTTCAGAGTCGGGGATTATTTCAGGCTCTAAAGCAACCTCAGGTTCGGGGATTGTTTCGGGTGCGGTGGGGGTTACTTCTTCAGCTTTTTCATTTTCGTCATCGTTTTTTTGAAGATTGCAAACAAAAATTTCCTTAACATAGGGGTGAATAAGGTTTTGCATAATGTTTTTTCGCACACTCTTATTATCGGTAATAAGTATTAGTGTTTGCGGACCGCTTTGTATTAAGCAACCACCGTAAACACCCTCCTTGGTAACAAGGGGAGTAGAATCTTTAATAATGTTTATTTGGTGATGACCGTTAATGTTGTATTGGGTGTTGTCAATAGTCTCCGTTGTGGTGCCTATAGAAGCGGCCAAGGTTTTTGTAATATTGTCCTCTTCAAATAGCGGTGCCGAAATTATAATAATATTACTGCGTGAAACGGCACGTGAAAGTGAGAGTAAAAGTGATTTTTTGTCGGAGCATTTGTCGTTAAAGGTACGCATTCTACAGCAACCGCAAAGGTTAAACTCCATTTCAAAATCGGTAGGGGTGTTGTAATAGATTATATCGGTTTTAAAATTTTCAAACATTTTACTTCTCCTTAAGAGATTGATTTTTTATATAGTTTATTAATGCGTCAAATAAACTGCAAACTGCTTGCTCACGCACAAAATTGCGGTCTTTGGGCGGAATGCTTAGTTCTTTAGTTAAGGTGCCGTTGTTACCGCTAATGCCAATAAAAACCGTACCAACGCTGTGACCTTCCTGTGTGGCAGGACCAGCGACACCCGTTACCGATAAGCCAATATCGGATTGGGCTAGGTTTTTCACGTTTTCTGCCATAAGTTCTGCGGTGCTTGCACTTACAGCACCAAAGCTTTCAAGGGTTTTTGAATCCACACCTAAGATGCGATTTTTAATATTGTTTGAATATGAGGTAATGCCTAATTCAAACACCGAAGAAACGCCCGAAACGGCAGTCACATAAGCCGACACCAAACCGCCTGTGCAAGATTCCGCCGTGGCGATTTTTAGGTTGTTTTCTTTTAAAAGGGTAACTGCTAGTTCGGCTTTTTCTAAAATTTTGCTGTTCAAGTTAATACAAATCCTTTTAATCTATAAAAGTATATGTGGTTTCGCTGATAGCCTTTTCAATAAGGCCTTCAATATCGAGACCCTTTTCAGCTTCTTCGCAAGATTCAAGTGAGGGTCTTGTTTTGGGGTGCTTAGGGGTGAATACTGTGCAACAGTCTTCATAAGGTAAAATAGAAGTTTCAAAGGTATCAATCTTGCGGGAGATTGTCACAATTTCTTCCTTATCCATACCAATAAGTGGGCGAAGCACAGGTACATTTGTGACAATATCGGTTGTGCAAAGGGCGGGTAGAGTTTGACTTGCAACCTGACCTAAGCTTTCACCTGTAATAAGTGCCAAGCTACCCGAATTTTTAGAAATACGCTCAGCAATACGCATCATCATACGGCGCATTATAAGGGTGAAGTAATCTTCGGGACAATGTTCGGCAATTTGGTCTTGAATTTCGGTAAAGGGTACAATTGCCAAATTGATTGTGCCGCTGTAACGTGCCACCCGGGATAGTAGGGTTTTAACCTTCATTTCGGCACGGGGGCTGGTATAAGGCGGACTTGCAAAGTGAATTGCATTAAGGCGAAGACCACGTTTTGCCATAGTCCAAGCGGCAACAGGACTGTCAATACCGCCCGAAATTAGAATGGAAGCGGTACCCGCAGTACCAACAGGCAAACCACCCGCACCCGCAATTTGCTCGGCACGAACGTAAGCGTTAGTATCACGAATTTCGACAAATACGGTAATATCAGGGTTGTGAACATCTACCTTTAGGTGATGATATTTGGATAAAAGCTTACCGCCAACCTCACGGCAAATTTCGGGTGAGGTTAAGGGGAAACGTTTGTCGGCACGTTTGGCTTCTACCTTAAATGTTCTAACCTTTTCTAAAGGCTCTTTAAGATAATCTACCGATTTTGCTAAAATATCGGTCATATCCTTTTCACACACACAAGCACGGCTAAATGCGGCAATACCGAAAATGAGCTTTACACGCTCAAGTGCTTCGGCAAAATCAAAGCTTTCATCCTTGGGTTCAATATAAATAGCCGACTGTGCTTTTTTGATTGTAACTTCGCCGAGAGATTTTAAACGACGGCGAATGTTTTTAATTAAAATGTCTTCAAAGTTGCAACGGTTAAGACCTTTAAGTGCTAATTCACCGTTTTTAATAAGTATAATTTCCTTCATTTTAAGCCTTTCTTAATCTGCTTGTGGCATTTTTAAGTTCACTCACAAGCAAATCTATATCTTCTTTTGTGGTATAGCGGGAGAAGCTTAAACGTAACGCCGAGTCAATGCTTTTATTATCTTTACCCATTTCTTTCAAAACATAACTAACATTACCTTTAGAACAGGCACTTCCGCTGGATACAAAAATATTTTTTCTTTCTAAAAAGTGTAAAAGTGTTTCAGAACGGTAGCCGTTTACCGAAACATTCAAAACGTACGGCAAACCATTTTCATCCGAATTTATGGTGGCCAAATTGTTTTGGGTCAATAAATTCACTGCATAATTGTAAAGTTCACGCCTTGTTTCGAGCGTTTCCTTTAAATTAGGCAGTTCTTCAACTGCACCTTGTAAAGCACAAATTAAGGGAACACATTCGGTGCCTGAGCGCATACCGTTTTCCTGCCCACCACCCGAAAGTAATGGGGTAATATGTGTTTTTTGGTTTAGGTACAAAAAGCCGATTCCCTTAGGTGCATGTATTTTGTGACCGCTGACTGTCAGCATATCCACACCCAAATTTTTAACGTTTATGGGCATTTTGCCAAAGGCTTGTACCGCATCACAATGGAAAAATGCATTAGGTGCTTTTTGGTGGGTTAATTTTGCGGCTTCTTCGATAGGCTGTATGGCGCCCGTTTCGTTATTAACAAGCATAATGCTAACAAGCACGGTTTTATCGCTTAGGGCGTTTTCAAGGTCAGCAAGGGATACAACTCCGTTTGGTTGAGGTTTTAGTGTTATAACCTCAAATCCAAATTTTTGAAGACTTTTTACCGCCTCTAATACCGAAGGATGCTCAATAGCCGTAGTAATAACACGGTTGCCGCGGTTTTTGCGGTGTAAAGCCGACATTATAGCCATATTATTGGCCTCTGTACCGCAAGAGGTGAAAATAATCTCTTTTGGCAAAGCACCAATATATTTTGCTACACATTCACGGGCATCGCTTACCGCAATTTCGGCATTCATACCAAGGGTGTGAAGTGAAGAAGGGTTACCCCAATTGTCATTAAGGGCTTTATTCATATATTCTATTGCTTTACTACAAGGTTTTGTGGTTGCGCTGTTATCAAGATAAACTATATAGATACACCCCTCTTTATATATACAAAAAAATTATACTATACAAAGACAAAAATTTCAATAATTATCATAAATATTTTTAAAAAACAGTATAGGTAATAGGGGTTTTATTTATGATGCAAATTTTTTTAAAAATAGAAAGTTTAATTTCGGGTTTATTTCCGCTTGTCTTCTTATTGTTGATAGGCTTTTATTTAACGGTTAAAACAAGGGGATTTCAGTTTAGAAAATTAGGAGTAGCCATAAAATTTTCTTTGTTTTCGCATAAAAACGAAGGTGGCGGGGCATCGTCATTTGGTGCTATGTGCAATTCTCTTGCGGCAACGGTGGGCACGGGCAATATTGCAGGGGTTGCGGCGGCGGTGTCTTTAGGCGGTGCGGGTGCGGTTTTTTGGATGTGGATAAGCGCACTTTTAAGTATGGTTGTAAAGGCGGCTGAAATTGTAATATCGCTTTATTACCGTAAAAAAGACGGCGTAAATTTTGCAGGCGGACCGATGTATTACATAAAATATGGACTAAGTAAAAAATATATATGTTTAGCGGTAATTTTTGCCGTTTCGGGTATTTTTTCAAGCTTTACTACGGGCAATATAACACAAATAAATTCCTGTGTTTTGGTGATTAGCCAAAACCTTTATATAAAGCTTTTTGTGGGTGTTGCTTTGTCTGTTTTAGTGGGTTTTGTAATAGTAGGCGGTGTGCAAAAAATTACCAAATTTACAACGGTTATGTTACCCTTTATGGCGCTGCTTTATATTGTCCTTTGTATTGTGGTTATTTTGAAAAATTTTCATTCGATTGACGATGCATTTTGTTGCATTTTCAAGGGGGCTTTTTCTCCAAAAGCGGTAACCGGTGGGGCGGTAGGCTCCTTTTATACTACGGTTATTACAGGGGCACAAAAGGGGATTTTTTCAAACGAAGCGGGTCTTGGTACTGCGGCTATGGCACACACGGCAGCCGAGGATACTAATGTGAAAACGCAAGGCTTTTACGGGGTGTTTGAGGTTTTTGCCGATACCTTGCTTATTTGCACCTTAACGGCATTGACAATTCTTTGCAGTGGGGTTATTATAGATTATAACAAGGTGGCATCAAGTGAACTTGTAGCAAGGGCGCTATCTACCGTTTACGGCGGTATTTCGGCACCACTTCTTACAATAATGCTTTTGCTTTTTGGCGTTGCCAGTGTAATAGGCTGGGCGGCTTACGGCATAGACTGCAGCAAATTTTTGTTTGGCAAAAAGGGTCAAAAAGCTTTCGTGCTTATATATCCGCTTTTTTGTATAATAGGGGCGGTAGCAAGGGTAGAGTTTGCTTGGCGCACGGCTGAATTTTTTAACGGAATAATGTTAATAATTAACCTGTTTGCAGTTTTTATGTTATCGCATAAGGCTACTAAGGTTTTGGGGGAATAAAAATGAAAAATAGAATCAAAAAATTACAAACCAACTTGCAAGAATCACAAGCGGCCTTGATTTTTGAATCTGCAAACCGCCGCTATTTTACCAATTTTAACTCGTCGGCGGGTGTGGTTGTTGTAACCGATAAAAAGGCAGTATTTATGGTAGATTTTCGCTACATTGAAAATGCTAAAAAACAGGTAAATAGTATGGATGTTATGCTTTTTACCGATTTGGTAAAACAAATTGCCGAATTTTTAAAGGGTGAAAATGTAAGCGAAGTATTTTTAGAAACCGACAGTATTGATTTATCCCTTTATTCTAAACTTAAAGAAAATTTGCAAGATATTAACGTGTCAACCGACAGTAAAATACAAACCGCTATTGATAAGCTTCGTGCAATTAAGGATGCGCAAGAAATTGGCTTTATAAAACAGGCACAGGCTATTACCGATAAAACTTTCGAGTATATTTTAAATCATATTGCTGTTGGCAAAACCGAAAGAGAAATTGCGCTTGAAATGGAGTTTTTTGCTCGTAAAAACGGTAGTGACGGCATAGCTTTTGACTTTATCGTGGTTTCGGGAAAAAATTCTTCATTACCCCATGGTGTACCTACTGATAAAAAGCTTGAAAAAGGCGATTTTCTTACCATGGACTTTGGCGCAAGGGTAAACGGTTATTGCTCGGATATGACCCGTACTGTAGCCATTGGTGAAGTTAGCGACCATCAAAAAAGGGTTTATGAAACTGTGCTTACAGCGCAAGGAATGTCGGCAAATACCGTTAAAGCAGGTGCGGTGTGCAAAGATGTTGATGCTATTGCCCGTGAATATATCTACGAAAACGGATACGAAGGTTGCTTCGGTCACGGCTTGGGTCATAGCTTAGGTCTTGATATTCACGAAAACCCTGCTTTCAACACAAGGGATTTAACTGTGCTAGAAAGCGGTATGGTAATGACGGTAGAACCCGGTATTTACCTTGAAAACGAGTTCGGCGTTAGAATTGAAGATATGGTGCTTGTAACCGATGACGGATTCGAAAATCTTACTAATAGTCCTAAGGAACTTATAATTTTATAATGTATTAACAAAAATTGACACCCTAAGAAGTAGTGATACTTCTTAGGGTGTTTTTTATTTATGCTTTATTTTTCTTAGTGCCAGTAGTTTTCGGGCGGTTTATTGCTTCTTTTAAAAGGGTGTAAATGAGTGCCGAAAGGGGAACACCTAAAAGTGCGCCTAATATTCCGCCCACGTTACCGCCGACAAGCACGGCGCTTATAACAATAACTGCGGGAAGTCCTACAGCCTTGCCCACAACACGTGGGTAAATAAAGTTACCTTCAATTTGTTGAAGTACAAGTATAAATGCCACAAACAACAACGCTTTAATTGGGTTGGTAATTAATATTAAAAGGAAGCCTACCGAAACACCTGCAAATGCACCGACAACGGGTACTAATGATGTTACGGCAATTAAAACCGAGATAATAGGAGCATTGGGGAAGCGGAAAATAAGCATACCGATATAGCAAAGAAGACCTAAAATTACCGACTCGATAAGCTGGCCGCCTATAAAGCGTGAAAAAGATTCCGAAGCACGCACCGATATATAGTAAATGGTGTAAGCGGTTTTTTGGGGAGCAAAGGTGTCGATAGTACGCTTTAAAAATCTGCCGATTTTTTCCTTTTGGGCCAAAATGTAAATAGAAATTATAATACTGAAAAGGGTGTTGTAAATACCCGAAACTACCGAGCTTGTTATATTAACCGCACCGTCTACAATACGGTTGGAGTAGCCGGAAAGAAATTCCTGCAGGGTTTTAGCAACAGCGTCAAGGTCAAACTTTAAGGTGGGGATATTTTCGGCAGGGATATTAAACTTTTGCGCAATATCTACCAACCATTTGTGCGCACTTTCAAGGAAGGTGGGTAAAGCTTTAATAATATAAAGTATGGTGTCTACAATATCGGGGATAATTACCAAAACCAACAATGCTATAATGCCGAGCGCTAAAAGATAGGTAAGCACTAAGCATAGCGGTCGGCGTATTTTATTAACAAACTTGCGCTTGGATTTGCCCATAAAGGCAAAAACCTTGTTTTCAAGACCGTTTAATAGCACGTTTAGTACAAAAGCAATACAAAGCGCGGCAACAATTGGCGCTATAAAGGAAAATGCTTTTGAAAAGAATGCAAAAACGGCTGAAAGGTTAAATACAGCGCAAACAATAATTGCCGATAAAAATACTAAAAGTAGTAATTTTTTTATATTTTTATTATTCAGTTCCATCGTTTTCTCCTGTTTTGTGTTTGGTGGGAGCTTTAATATTTGCGTTTGCCGAAGAGTCAAAGCCTTCGGTGCTTTCTTTCATAAATAAAATTTTAATGGTTAAAATAAGCAGCTTAATATCCTGAATAATAGAGTAGGTTTCTATATAAATTAAGTCCATATTAAGCTTGTCCTTGGGGCTTGTGTTGTATTTGCCGTAAAGTTGCGCATAGCCTGTAATACCGCCCTTTACCTTGTGGCGAAGCTCAAATTCGGGGTAGGCGTTTGAATATTCATAAACGTTTTCGATACGCTCAGGGCGGGGACCCACTAGTGACATATCACCTTTTAATACGTTGATGAGCTGGGGTAATTCGTCCAATCGGCAAGCACGAATAACTTTACCGACCTTAGTAATACGGTCGTCACCAACCTCGGCTTTTTTGGCGCCGTCCTTATCGGCATCAACTATCATAGAACGGAATTTTAAAACATTAAAGATTTTACCATCCCTTGTTATGCGGTTTTGCTTAAAGAATATCGGTCCGCCGTCGTCTAGCTTTATGGCAATAGCGGCAATAAGCATAAAGGGGCTGGTTATAACAAGCGCAATTATCGAAATGATTAAATCCATAGCGCGTTTTAAAATGCGCTGTTCGACAGTAAGACCGCGGTTACGGCTCATAATAACGGGTGTGTCGCCTATTTGAATTTCGTAGCTGTGGTTTATTATAATATCGGTAATAGCAGGAAGCATATAAATACGCTTTTCCTTTGCATAGCAAAATGCATAAAGCTGTTTTTCAATATTTTTGTCAATATCGCAAATTATTACACCGTCGTAAGGCATAATGCTTTTTTTAATTTCGTCAATAGATGTGGAATTAACATTTACACCACGGATAATTTTAAAGCGTTCGGGCAAATGGCTCATACGGTTTATAAGCTTAAAGCCTGTAGCATCGTCGCCGAAAATGGCAACTAGCTGTCTTGCGGGGTAAAGCTTAAAATAAACAGTATTAGCGCAAAGACAACCTACAAATGCAATAGCAAATTGGAACAAAACGCTTATTAAAAGGGGTGTTATTTTAACCATTACACGTGCGATAAGGCTAAGCTCTATATACATAAGAAAGTTTGTAAGTAATAAAGACAATGTAAAACTGTAAACAATTTCGTGTATGCGGTAAATACCTATCTTGAATGCACCGTAAAGTGTGCAAAAAAGGGTTAATATAAAAACAAACGAAAATATCACAACATAGTTACCGTTACGGCTGAAAAGCGAAGCAGTATAGTGTGAAACCCAGGTTTGTATAAAGGTAAAGGTAATTGATGAGATAATTAAAATTTTGATTATTCGCATTATTGTTTTGCGAAAGTTTATAAGGTTTTTCATTTATCTATCACCCTGAAAATTTTTATTAGCTTAGTTTTTTGAACAGTTAAATAAAAAGGAATGCCTAAAGCATAGCAAACTATAAGTTGACCTGTGCCTACCTGTAAGGCTGAAATTAAAAATCCGTAAAAAGAGAGGCCTTGTGGCAAAAAGAAAATTGCAATTTCAAGCCCAATTATAAGGGCGTTAACAATTACAGGCGGGAAAAGTGATAAAAGGGGAAGACCTTTAAGTGTGATATTCCTAAAAAGGCGGGTTAATATAGCGGCAATAAGGGTGGCAAGTGTGCCAAAAACCATATCAATTAGG
>JAZORK010000065.1:0-1917 GCA_045656485.1 Acutalibacteraceae bacterium
ATTAAACTTTGCCGGGTTTTTGGACATGTGAAATAATAGCCAATGCTGTTAATAAAATATGTATTGATCGGTAACGCTTTACCTAATCGACGGCAAAGGTACGCAAAATAATTGACACTTGCAAATATTCAACAAAAATAGTTAAGAATCTGATGCATTGATGCAACGATGCAACGAAAAATAAAAATACATACCCGCGCGTACGTGAGTTTTAAGAAACAGATGCATCAATGCATCGTTGCATCAAAGGGAAAGAAACAAAACCCTACATCACCACTCGGGACAACGGGACATTTGGGACATTGAAAACAAAAATACACGCCCGCGCATACGTGAAGTTTAAGAAACAGATGATAGGTTGTAAGGTTGTATGAAATACCAAAAAACAAAATTAACAAAAAAAACTCAAAAAAGTTCTGCCAAACGGTATAGTTTGGCACAGTTATTGTATAATATACAATAAATATAGAAAAATACGACAGATCCCGTTGTTTAGAGGACGCTTTGCTACTGTTTAGTGGACGGCACAAAGTGCCTACAGAAACATGATACAAAAATGCTACGACAATAGCCCTATGAAATGTGCTGAATCATATGGTTATTGTGCGTGTATTGTGCGTGTATTGTGCGTGAATAGTGCGTGAATAGTGCGTAATTGACAGAGATGCTTCATAACAAAAATTAGAGAAAACTAAGCCGAAAATTAAAAATTTATTATATCTAACCTAACTAAAACTCTTAATTAACTTATGTCACAAACAACTTTTATTTCGCCAGTTGACAATCTAACTGGCAAGTTATCATCTAGTCCTGATGGTCGTGTGACCGTCACTCGTCGCAAATGCTATGGCAGAGATGCCAAAGGCAGACCAATTTATGGTCCATCTGAGACCTACATCTACCATTGTCACGAGGGTAAATGGTCGGAAGCTGCAACGAAAAATCGAGAGCTATTTCAGCAGGCGCAATTGCTTGCAAAAGAGGAACTTAGCAATCCGGTGCGAGTGGCATACTGGCAACCGATTTTTGAGCAGCAATTTCTACATCCAAAGCAGGGCGAAAAACACTACTCTACTCTGCGCGGTTTTGTCATAGCACAGTTGCATGCTAAACTAAAGTTTAGTGTTTAGTGAACGCTTCGCTACTGTTTAGAGGTTTTTGAATAGGAGTCGCTACCCCATTAAGTACTATTTCCCCCTATTAAGGGGAAATAATACGTACTTAATACATGGGGCAATACACGTCTCCGATCAAAGGCTAAAGATCAAGCACAAAACAATCCCAATATTTGTCACTTACAAATAGCAAAACAGGAATTAACTAATAATTAACAATTATTATTTGCACGATTCGAAAAAAAGTTGTACCTTTGCGGAGTAATTTGGAATAATGCGAATTATTAACAACAAAATATTAACTCATAAAATCTAAAAAACAATGAAACCAACTCACATTGAGCATCTTGGAATCGCTGTAACAAGTTTGGAAGAGGCTATGCCTTTCTTCGAGTTCTTAACTGGTGGTAAATGCTACTCTATCGAAGAGGTAGCTGACCAAAAAGTAAAAACCGCTTTCTTCAAAGTAGGTGAAGTAAAGATCGAGCTTCTTGAGGCTACCAGCCCAGAGTCTTCTATCGCTAAGTTCATCGAGAAGAATGGTGGCAAGGGTGGTATTCACCACGTTGCATTCAACGTTGATAGCGTAGAGGAGGCATTGGCAGAGGCTGAGGCAGCTGGCATCCAACTCATCGACAAAGCTCCACGCAAAGGCGCTGAGAACCTCATGATCGCATTCTTGCACCCAAAATCAACCAAGGGTATCTTGACAGAGCTCTGCGAGCAACCTAAGTAATTCGGACTAATAAAATCATTATAAGAAATGGATACAACAAAATTGCAAAAACTGATTGACAACCGC
>JAZORK010000066.1:0-5200 GCA_045656485.1 Acutalibacteraceae bacterium
ATAAGTGTTCAAATGCAGTCCTACAGCCCATTAACTAAAGGACTTTTCCAAAAGGCAGTTATGTCTAGCGGTTGTGGTCTTGGCGGACTTATGAGTTGTAGCGAAGAAAAATCTTCTGCTTTTTGGCAGAAAGTTATGGAACGTTGTGGTTGTAAAACACTTAACGAATTCCGTGCTTTACCGCCCGAAAAATTATTTGCCGAATGGCAAACCGCTAAAAAGGAAATTAAGGGCGGTAATGCCGCCACATTCCCCACCAACGACGGTCATTTTTCGGTTGCGGGTGCTATTCCACATAATATTCCCTATATGTCAGGCTCTACAAGTGAAGATGTGGCACCCCCTATTTTACAAAATATGACTAAAAAATGGATTGCTAATCGCCAAACCCCAAGCTACACTTGGTATTTTGACAGGCAATTACCTGGTGACAATAACGGAGCTTGGCATTCGGCTGACCTTTGGTATTGGTTTGGCACACTGTCTAACTGTTGGCGACCAATGACCCAAAAGGACTATGATTTAAGCAAACAAATGGTAAGTTACCTTTGTAATTTTGCAAAATCGGGTAATCCAAACCAAGAAGACTTACCCCAGTGGTTGCCTTCGCAAGAGCAGAAAAAAGTGCTTATCCTTGGCGAAAAAACGGCCTCAAAGGCTAAACCCAACATTTTTAAAATGATTTTCACAATGCTTACAAACAAGGCTGTAGGCGAATAAAGGTGACTTTATGCGAAATATAGAATTAGGCAAAAGCGGACTTTTAATACCTTGCGTTGCGGTCGGTTGTATGCGTATATCTGAAATGAGTGAAAGCCAGGCTAGCGCATTTGTAAACACCGCATTAGAAAACGGCGCAAACTTTTTTGACCACGCCGATATTTACGGCCGTGGCAAATGTGAAGAAGTTTTTGCAAATGCAACCAAAAACATTCCCCGTGAAAACCTTATAATTCAAACCAAATGCGGTATCAAACCGGGCAAAATGTATGATTTTTCGTATAACCACATTGTGACTTCGGTTGAAAACAGTCTTAAACGGCTTAACACCGATTATATTGACGTTTTGCTTTTACACCGGCCCGATGCATTAATAGAACCTGAAGAAGTCGCAAAAGCCTTTGATTATTTAAAAAATAGTGGCAAGGTGCATTATTTTGGTGTTTCTAACCACAACCCATACCAAATTGAACTTTTAGAGAACGCACTCGATATGCCCTTATGCGCTAATCAATTACAGTTTGGTGTAATGCATACCCCCATGCTACAAATGGGTATGAACGTTAATATGAATAACGAATTTGCCCTAAACCGTGATGGCGGTGTGCTTGATTATTGCCGACTTAAAAAAATAACCATTCAGCCTTGGTCACCTATGCAATACGGCTTTTTTGAAGGTTGCTTTGTTGATAACGACAAATTCCCAAAACTGAATGAGGTTATGCAAAAAATAGCCGACAAATATTCGGTTAGCAAAACCACCATTGCAATTGCGTGGATTTTACGCCACCCTGCAAAAATGCAACCTGTTACAGGTACTACAAACCTAACAAGGCTTACCGATAGCTTAAAAGCTGCCGAAATAACACTTACACGTGAAGAATGGTATGAAATTTACCTAGCGGCAGGCAATACATTACCTTAAACTTAAAATCCCTCCTTCTGAAGAAGTAGGGATTTTTCAATCTAACTGTCAACCGCCTAAATTAGCAAGGAATTCTTTTTGCTTTTTTTCGGCATATTCGGTGAAATCACCATTTTTAAGCCTTTCAAAGCCTTGCGAAATCAATTCTTCCCAGCTTTGCTTTTCGTGGTTTACAAGTATTGGGTAATAGTAAACACCGTTTTTCTTAGCCGCATCGCTATCTCCGAGAGCATCACCAACCATAAGCACCTTAGACTTATCGTAACCAAAACTTAGCATTTTTTCAATACAAGCCGCTTTTGAGCCAACATCCTGCGCTAAACAAATATCGGTATGCTCTAGTAGACCGAATTTTTGCCATTCTTCTTCAACGGCATCACGATTAGCCGAAGAAACAATAGCTACATCGGCAAATTTATGAGCTTCTAGAAGACCTTCTAAAGCGCCATCAAATGGGATTTTAAGGCTTTCGTCAAGCTTTACAATAGCGTCATTTACCGCCCTTGACCAAGCCAAAGCTTTTTCAAAAACTAGCTCTTCTTCCCTATTTTTGGCATTTTCAATGGCGTTTTGAACGCCGTCATTACTAAGAGCAGGTGCAGTTTCGGTCCAAGAAACTAATGCATCAACACCAACGATTTTAGTGTATTTACCGTCAATTTCTTTTAAAGCCATAGCAAGACCTTTAAAGCGGTTTATACCCCTTGTCATAGAAAAAAGGTTTATAACATTCCAACGGTCTAAAATCTCATTTTGCCACTCTGCTAAACCCCACTCTTTAACCATACAAGGACCAAAGCAATTAAAGTGCTTACAGTTCATTGTGTCCATTACACAACCATCAGAATCAACACACACTAGAAAGTCGTGTTTTTTCTTAAAGTTTTCAAAATGAAGCATAATCCACCATCCTATTACATGTGTGTATCAAACATTCCGCAATAGGAATCAATCGGGTCTTTACCCTTAAAGGCTTCAGGACCTGTAAGCAAAGCATCTACAAGAGTATCTAAAGTATCATCGTTAGAATCATATGTGTTAATATAGGTGCGAAGCATAGGAATATCTGCGAGCATTGTAGGCTTGTTTACCGAAACACCAATAACCGGTAATTCGTGAACATACCACGGAATTTCACCGCCGCCCTTACTTAAACCAAAGCTTGGATGTCCGTTAGCGACGTCCATAAGTGAAATTACAAGGTCGTTTTCGGCTGTAAAGTCGGCAATAGCGTGTTTACCTGCAAAATATAGGTTAAGGCTTGGCTTTTCGCCTGCTGCCATCATTTGTTGAATTTTCTCAATAGGACTTACATAAATGTAAGCATCAAAGCCCTTTTCAATAAGCTTATCACGAAGTTTTTCGGCAGGGGTTTGTTTCTTTTCGCCACCACCCATTGCAGCAGCAGCCAAAGCCATCAAGGGATTAGGCACACCCTTAATATGCACAATCATAACACGCTTAGTTTTTTGGGGATTCAAGGGCAAAACGCCTTCATCCTTATATTTAACCAAGGTTAGCGCATCCTTGGAAATTTGCGCTGAAACTGCCTTGTAATCGTTATTTTGTAAAGCCGCAACTAAATCCTCGTCACTACCGCAAAGCTCGTCAGCGGTCTTGTTATGCATACCCTTTGCCGCTTTAAGACCTAAAATACGAGTAAGTGCTTCTACCATTCGTTCTTCACTAATAATGCCGTTTTTATAAGCATCAAGCATAATACCGAAATCTTCTTCGGGGTCATTAAAGAAAAGGAACATATCGCAACCTGCATTAATAGCGGCAGGTAGCATATCCTTACGCTTCATACGATTAGTCATACCTACCATGTGTGAAGCATCGGTAACAACCATACCGTTAAAGCCAAGCTCGTTTCTCAGTAAATCGGTCATAATTTCCTTACAAAGTGTTGCAGGAAGTATTGTATCGGCATTAATATCGCTGTCAATTTCTGCCATATATTCGGGCATCAAAATATGACCGCCCATAATAGCATCAAGACCGTTATCAATAAGGGTTTTATAAACCTTACCGTAGGTAGACATCCATTTATCGTGTGCAAAGTGGTTAACATTGTTAGAAATGTGCGCATCACGGTAATCCTGACCGTTACCGGGGAAATGCTTTGCACAGCAAAATACACCGTCGGTAGAATGTAAACCGTCCATATAGGCTTTGCCCATATCGGCTACTAAGTCGGGATTGTTGCCGTAAGCACGGAAAAGCACTTCTTCACATTCGTGGTTGTAAGTTATATCCACAACGGGAGCAAAAGCCATATTACAGCCAGTAGCCTTTATTTGCTCACCCGAAATTTGACCCATTTTGTAAGCATAATCGGTCTTACCGGTAGCGCCGATTTTAACCTGACTTGAAACAAATGTGCCGTCACTACAAACGCCGTTACCGCCTTGTTCGGGGTTACAAGCAATAAAGACAGGAACCTTAGCATACTTTTGCAAAATGCGGTTTTGGTTTAACACCATTTGACCGGGCATACCGTTGTAACGGCAACCGCCTAAATGATATTTTTCCATAAGTTCCTTTAAATAATCTTCGGTAATACCGCCTGTTAATTGCCAAAACAACTGACCAACCTTTTCTTCTGCAGTCATATTAGCAATAGTTTCCTCTACCCATTTAATATCCTTTTCCGATAAATTATAGGGCTTTGCTTTTAAATTAACCATAGTGTTTTGCTCCCTTCTGTTTTTATTAATTCCAGTATATCACAGCTTAAACTGCAAATCAATATTCCTAACTACTTATAAAAGCTATTTCCGCCTATAAATTCCCTTACAATGCTTGTTGGTGGGATTTCATCCTCAATATCGGCTTCGCTAACATAATTTAAAAACTTAACAATAGTTCTTGCCTGACTGTAATATTCATCCGAAGCATCTAACTCTTTAAGAAGCGGATATATATGCCTTTTTAAAACTGCAAGCTCGTAAAGGGTTGATGTGTTAAAAATAACATCGGCATTTTCTTGGAATGGGAATATCCATTTTCGCTCACCGCTTCGTACCGAATCCCACATAGAAAGCGTTTTTTGCACACTAGCACCGCGCGTAGCGTGGTCACGCACAATGCGGCGCAAAAGGCGTAAATAACTTGTAGGTATACGGTTGTGGTGGTCTAATGACAGCGGTAATAACGGACTTACAAACAGCTTAAATACAAGGTTTTTATCCAATTCCTTAGGTAAAAGCAATGGGTTAAGACCGTGTATACCTTCAATTATAACAACCGAATTTTCTTTAAGAGAAAGCTTATTCCCATTCCATTCTCTTTTGGCTGTTTTAAAATTAAAGGTGGGAAGTTCAACCGTTTCACCACTTAAAAGTGCTGAAAGTTGTTCGCCAAAAAGGGCGGTGTCAATAGTATTAATATGCTCTAAATCAATTTTGCCATCGGGTCCTACGGGGATTTTATCCCTATCTATATAATAATCATCAAGACTTATAAGTATAGGTGATTTGCCGTGTACCCTAAGCTGAGTTGCAAGTCGGTTTGCAGACGTAGTCTTACCCGAAGAACTAGGCCCTGCCAACA
>JAZORK010000067.1:0-3534 GCA_045656485.1 Acutalibacteraceae bacterium
CTTGGCTTTTTTAATCTCTTTCACCGCTGAAAACCCGTCAAGGTGTGGCATCATAACGTCCATAAGCACGAGATCGTAGTCATTTTCACGGCAAAGCTTGACCGCTTGCATACCGTCCGAAGCTTCAAACGCTTCGTTGCCTTCAAATTCCACGTATTCCCTTAACACCCCGCGAATCATTTCTTCGTCGTCTACGATCAAAATTTTCATTTCCTTAGCTCTCTTTTTGAATATGTATATTTATTTATACACCGTTTGCGTTAAACCTACACCATAAAAAGGTGAAAATTGAGTGAAATTTTTTGTTTTTGGGTATATTTTCAAAAAAATAGTGCCCACAAAAGCTGTGAGCACGATAACTTTTAACCGTCTTTCAGTTCGGAAACCTTCCACTTTTTCGCAGGCGTTTCGATATACGCAAGCAATTCTTCCATGTTCTCGCTGATATGGAAAAGGTCCATACACCCACCGCGAATAAAATTCTTCACGGTCGCTTGTTCGATCATTGTAAGCATTTCATTATAATAACCGTTGATATTATAAATGGCGATAGGCTTATTATGACGGCAAAGCTGTTTGAGCGTTAATATCTCAAAAAACTCTTCAAACGTACCAATCCCCCCGGGAACAATGATAAACGCGTCTGCGTTGTCTTCCATAATTTGTTTGCGTTCGCGCATCGTGTCTGGCTCGATAAGCTCGTCGCAATGCTCGAAAATCGCTTCAATTTGCTCGTCGCCGAAGAACTTGGGGATTACGCCGATAATATGCCCGCCGCCTTTTTTAACACCCTGCGCCGCCGCACCCATAAGCCCGTGTCCGCCACCGCCAAACACGAGCGAATGTCCGCGCTTTGCCATTTCCTCACCCATTTTTTCTACTTGTATTTTAAAATAATCGTCGATCGTAGGCGACGCCGCCCCGTATACGCAAATCCGCATAATACTGTCTCCTTGAAATTCGTACTCTTTTATTATACACTATTTTAGCACTTTTTTGTGCACTTGTCAATAATTTCAAGCAAACGTCTTATACGCCGTTACCAGCCCCGCGCTAAGCAATATTCCGCCGATAATATCACTAAACCAATGTACCCCCGAAACAAACCGACCAATCACCATAAAAGCAATAAACGCACTTATTATACAAATTACGCATTTTTTAATCGTTTTGTTTTTTATACGCGAGTTGAGTTGCATAATCGCCGTGGGCATTACGCAGGCTACAAGCATCGTCGTCGACGAAGGATACGACGCTTCTAAATACCCGTTGATAAGTACAGGTCTATAATTGATAACAACCATTTCAAAGAAAATATAGGCAACAATTACCGCTATATAAAATGCGCCAAGGACAAACAAGCTACGATCCACTTTTAATAACGATTTTCTTTTTATCCATTGACAAACGCCCAAACCCGCAAAGGCAAGCGCGACGGCAATCGGCACCAAGCCAAGCCAATCGGTAATGGTATATAGCAAAAAACAAACGCCTATGCGTTCGTGAAACCACCCGTTTAGCGTTGCAAACCCCACGCTTGACCCGTTTGGTCCTATCGCCTGTACGTCAACCAACCCAAGCAATACCGTCCATATACCAAACGCCAATATAAACCCTATGGACAAATAAATTCTTTTTTTCATTTTTATACACCTTTCCTTTATTTTAAGCTTTCGTTAAACATATTTTAATGGGAATTTTCTAAAACAGCAAGAGCCGACCCGTCGCAGGGGCGACACGTTTCGTGGCGTTACGCTTTTATAAGCGGTAAAACCTTTATCAGTAAAAACGAAAGCAATAAAACGGTTGCATACGGCTGTAAACTCACGCTAAATAAGAGTATGCCCACGATATTTATAACAAGCGATATCCTGCGCTTGCGTTTATTCCAAAATGCGCTTTGACAGCTTTTAAACGATAATTGTAAAATTCCAAAAACCACGCTTGCAGTAATCACGGCAAAATACGAGGCCTTTAAATACCACTCTTTTTCCGTCAGTCCAAAAATGGAAACTTCATAAATAATCCCGTCAACGTTTTGCGCAAAAAACGGTAAAAACAGTAAAATGAGAATGCTTATATCCAACAAAGCGAACGTCCAATCGCGAAGACGGTTTTCTTTTTGCTTACCGTCTTGTTCGGCCACGCATAATAATTCGTCGCAGGATAAAAGCTCGTCTATTGTAATGCCAAAAAACCTTGCCATACTTTTAAGTGAATCGAGATTCGGATACCCCCTGCCCAGCTCCCATTTGGAAATTGCCGTTCTTGACACGTAAAGAATTTCACCAAGTTCTTCTTGGGTAAGCCCTTTTTGTTTTCTTAATTCTTGTAATTTTTCATGAAATTCCATAACAACCCTTGCCTGCTTTTTATCTAAATTGTATCACACCGCGACCTTTTATTCAAGCATAAACGAATACGATACACGACACTTATCGTAGCACGAGTAAAAAAGACGCCGTAAAACGTAGAAAAAGGCACGACAAAAGCCTTGATTTCGTTAAAAATCAAGGCTTTTGTATGTGTGGGACTAAATCTCGTTTTTAGGGTATGTGTGTGGGACAAAATCTGTTGCGGGGTTTCCTAAAAAATACAGGTCTATAGGCAAAATACTTATAGACCCATACTAGTAACTTTTATTCATAAAATAGCTTTCATTTACAGTGTTGTTTTTATATAATTCTTAAATTTTTGAAACCTTGTTTCTGTTATATACTTTTCAAGACGTAATTGATTTTCTGTTTCGATTAGTTCCTCAAAAGCAATTTTTTCAATACATTTAATAAAATCTATTCGAGATAATAATTTTATCGTGTATGGCCTCTTATTATCCAAGAATGCTATTGAACTTAAAAATTCCTGCGCCTTAGCGCTATTTAATAAAATCATTGCTGAATAGGCAATATCATAATCATCAAAAGCTAAAAAATATGCAGTATCGTCCGTCATTACGGGCTTTTCTCCATATAACAAACAGAATAATGGTTTTTTGTAAAACCCTGACAATCCAACCTTATAAGGAGCAAAACTATAATCTCCTATACCAAACATAGAAAATGGAGGTAATGATTTATATATAATACTTTTCCGCTTGTTGAAATCTTCAATATGGGAATTAAGATATTCCCACGTTAAAGGAAACTCTCGTTGGATATATTCTGTATTTTGTTTAGGATTGTCTTGAGTTACAATAACAAATTTCTTAAATGAATTTATTATCGGGCTCTTAAAATGGCTAGATTTGACTAGAGGAAAAATTCTATCTTCTTCTATATCAACGCTTTCGCCATTTTTATTAACAAATGTTCCATTAATACAGTCCAACTCCATTATTCGTCCACAATCATGCTTTACCCCTTGTCTCCATACCAGTTGACATTTACCATCAAAACGGTTTTGTTTAGTACAACTTTTAAGTGTCCCATTGAAAACTTCAAGAGTGTCTAAATGTTCGTCATTAATAAAATCTTTAACTTGACAAACTGTAGATTTTGTTGTGGGATGCTCTTTGGATATATTTATAACTAGAAT
>JAZORK010000068.1:0-1024 GCA_045656485.1 Acutalibacteraceae bacterium
AAAAAGCAGGGTTTTGACGATAATTTCTCGTTCAAAACCCTGCTTTTTGTTTTATTTATTCTCTTTTGCTGTATTGATTGAAGCAATTAAAAGCCGTCTTACCGTCCCGCAAGCATTGTATATTTCTTTTATCTCGTCTTGCGTGGTCAAGTTTGCTTTTATAAACAATTCTAACCAATATTCCGTTTCAAAACACTCTTTCAACGCAATTTGTAATTTTGCAATAAAATCAGCTTTTCCGTGCGCGTAATTCGCTTCCCGAATATTCGCCCCGATAGAGGTTGCGCTACGTTCTAATTGATTAACAAGCGAATAATGTCCTTTTACCGTTTCGCAAAACTTAACAACTTGCACTGCTAAATCCATAGATAAATCTACTAATTTATTCTCTTTCATTTTGTACACCTCATATTTAGTTTAACACATTCAATGAAATATTGCAAGCAATATGAAATAATTAAGTAATTATGAAATTTTTGCTTTGCAAAAATGAAATAAAATTTATGCCGCCATATACGAAGTATATTTCACATCCGCAGGATATTTCATAATCCTATTATTTCACTTTTGCCGTTAGGCATAAATTTCATTGGAAAGAGATGTGATTTTGTATCAAAATCACGGCTCTTTTCTGGTGCGGACGAAGGGACTTGAACCTATCCTTAAACGGCTAAAAGCCTTATAAATAAAGGAGTTTAGCGATTGTTTCCCCAAAACCACCCCACAATTCAAAGCCTTGTTTTTGCTCCTTTTCCCGCGTCAGTTCGGCGCGGGACTTTCCATTTATCAGCCTTTTGCTTTGGCAATCCGCGCGACGTTCACCTGCACCGCGTTTCCGTTTTCGATCCCTGCCTTTTTTGGTATAAATCCAACGTCGGATCTCACACGTACTCGCGCGTACACCCCATAAAAGTGTACGCGCCCTTTTATTAAAATTAAACATCATATTATGATTGCGCATTTTGAATACACCATTTTTTGCTTTTTTGAACACACCAAAGTTTCAATTTTGCAAAAATAGGCG
>JAZORK010000069.1:0-3345 GCA_045656485.1 Acutalibacteraceae bacterium
GTAAAAGTCTTGAAATTTTTTCAACTCCATATTTAGAAGAAATTGGAGAATGTGCTTTCTATAAATGTACCGCTTTGAAGAAAATTAATACAAGTAAAGCAGCATCTATTGTTTATTATATTAATACACTTAATGCCGAATCAATCAATTACCACGCTTTTTATAAGTGTTCCTCACTTGAAAGGATAACATTATCGAAAGACTCCAGTATCGGTGAGTATGCTTTTGAAGACTGTACCGCACTCGAAGACGTATCTTTTGGTTACGGTGATATTCCAAAGTACATACATGCAAATTCCTTTAAAAACACCGCTTTAGTAAACAATCATAAAGACGGCGTTCTTTATATCGATGAAGTTGCCCTTTGCTATAAAGCACCAAAAAAGACTGATACAACTATCAAAATCAAAGACGGAACAAAACATATTGCTGCATATTGCTTATATAAAATCAAGGGAGTAAAACAAATATACTTACCATCAAGTGTTAAGGTTGTCGAAGAAATAAATCTTTGTGAATGTAAAGATTTAAAGCGTGTTTATATTGCAGGTAAAAAGACCGAATTTGACGACAATTCTTGCCAAAACAACTACCACGCCAAAACTACTTATTATATTAAATCAAAGGCTTATGATGTATTAAAGCATTTTGATAATAAATATTATACCTACACAACCAACTGGAAACCCGACAAGACAAAATCGGTAAATGCAGTTGGCAAAACCAAATCAACTGCAAAAATCACCTGGAAAAAGCAAGGCTACGTTAGCGGATATGAAGTTTATATGAAAACCAGCAAAAACGGCAGTTGGAAAAAGGTTGCAACCCTTAAAGGCTCAGATTCGACAAGTTACACCAAAACAGGTCTTAGCAAAAACAAAACCTACTACTTCCGTGTAAGAGCATATAAAACCGTTTATAATTCAACCTACTACGGCGCATACTCCACAACCGACGCCGCTAAAACTAAAAAGAAGTAAGAAAATTTATCTTTATATATAAAACCCTTGGCTCTCTCATTAAAGTGAGCTAAGGGTTTTATAAAAATTACTTATTATCAATTTCAAAAAAATCTTCCAAACGGTCTACGAATGCATCGGCAACGGTTTCGTATTCGTCATCGTCTTCGATTTCGTAAAAATATTCTTCGCCGTTTTCTTCGCCAACCTTAACAATTACCAATTCTCCGCTTTCGTCAAGCATCTTTTTGGGGTCTTCGAAAGTGGGAAGCAAAGCCAAATATCTACCGTCGTCGGTTTCAATAGCGTCAAGTATTTCAAAGCTGTATTCCTTGCCTTCGTCGTCGCTTAATGTAATTATATCTGGATTATATTCTTGATTTTTATCTGCCATTGTTATCACTCCTTATAACTATTCTAATATTTTTATGCCTTTAAGTCAATGTTTTTGTCGTTCAAAATCCAAAACTTTTCTAAACTGGGTTTCGTAAAGCTCTTTGTACTTTTCGCTTTTTTCTATTAACTCCTGATGGTTGCCCTCAGCCGTTATTATTCCCTTTTCAATCACCATTATTTTATCGGCGGCAATTACGGTTGAAAGGCGGTGGGCGATTACAATACTTGTTCTGCCGACCATAACATTATTCAAAGCATCGCTTATAAGATTTTCGGATATTGAGTCAAGCGAAGATGTGGCTTCGTCTAAAATAAGTATTTTAGGGTCTTTAAGCACTACACGGGCAATTGAAACACGCTGTTTTTCGCCGCCCGAAAGCTTAAGCCCACGGTTGCCCACCACGGTATCAAACTTTTGGGGTAAGCTCATAATAAAATCATAAATATTTGCAACCTTACAAGCGTCTTCAATTTCTTCTGTAGTAGCATTTGGTTTTGCGTACAAAAGATTTTCTAAAATTGTGCCGTTGAATAGGTAAGTATCCTGTGTTACAATACCTATATTAGTGCGGAGATACGCTAAATCGAAATCTTTAACATTCACACCCGCTACCTTAACTTCACCCTTATTGGTGTCGTAAAGTCGGGGTATCATACCAATTATGGTCGATTTACCTGCACCCGAAGTGCCCACAATCGCATACATTTTACCCTTAGGTACAGAAAAACTTACGCCCTTTAAAATTTCCTTGTTTTGTTCGTAAGCAAAATGCACATCGCAAAATTCAACACTGCTGTCACTAAGGTCGGGCATTTGGGGGTTTTCGGGGTTTTCAATTTCGTGGGGGCGGTCTAAATATTCAAAAATACGGGTAAACAAGGCAAGCGACCTTATAAAATCAACCTGCAAATTAAGCAACATTCGCACAGGCTGATAAAGGCGGTTTACAAGCGCCACCACTACAGTAATATCACCCACCGTTAGTCCTATATCCCTGCGGCTCATAATTAAAAATCCGCCCACAAAATAAATGCACAATGGGGCAATTTGAATAAATAGCCCTAAAAACACGTGGAACCAGCTACCCGCACGGCGTTCCTTAATGGTGGTTTTGGTAACCTCATTATTAATATCCTTAAACTTCTGGTATTCGGTTTTTTCTTTGGTGAAAAGCTTTACAAGCATAGAACCACTAACCGACAAAGTCTCGCCAATGTGGGTGTTAAGCTCGTCGCTTTTTTCCTGAACTTCGCTAGCTAACATCCAACGCTTTTTACCAACCGCTTTGGTGGGAAAAATAAGCACAGGCAGTATGATAAGTCCCACAATTGCCAAACGCCAATCGGTATAAAACAAATAAAACACGCTTGTACCAACCGTTAAAATATTACTTACAACCGATGTTAGCATTACCGATATTACCGCACTAACGCCGTTAATATCGCTATTCATTCGGGTTATAATGTCACCCTGCTTTTCGTTGGTAAAAAATGCATGTGGCATATGCTGCAGGTGGTCGTACATTTCGTTTCGCATATCGTAAATAATTTTTTGCGAAATCCAGGAGTTTATGTACTGCTCTAAAACGCTTATAATTTGTGACAATGATAGCACAATAAAAGCCAACACCAACAGCTTTATGAGCACTCGCATTTCTCCGTTTGCAATTATAGAGTCAACTATCATACCGGTTATGACCGATGGGAAAAGCCCCAACACCGCCGATATTACAAGCGCTAAAAACACAAGCAAAAACTGCCACTTATACGGCTTTAAATATGAAAGTATGCGAAAAAGCAAGGCTTTTGTAAGCTTTGGTCGATTTTGCTTTTCGGCTTCGGTTAAATAACCACGCGGTCCGCCTAAATGCATAGGTCCTCGCATTCCGGCAGGTGGCGGATTCATAGGTCTCATACTTTTCCCTCCTTGTAAATATTTTAACATATTATACAAAAAAATGTGTAAACAAATATGCATTTCTACAAAATA
>JAZORK010000070.1:0-11318 GCA_045656485.1 Acutalibacteraceae bacterium
ATTTACTCCTTTGGAAGATAGCTTTTCTTGTAACTTTAACATTTTAATCGCAGGCTCGCCACGTGTTATGGGTGTTAAAGAGATTATTTCAGAATGGGTGGCATACCGTAGCGAATGTGTCCGCCGCCGTGTTTTCTTTAAGCTTTCAAAGGCAAAAGAAAAACTTCATCGCTTAAAGGGTCTTGAAAAGATACTTTTAGATATTGACAAGGCTATTAAAATTGTTCGTGAAACCGAACAAGAGGCTGACGTTATCCCCAACTTGATGATTGGCTTCGGCATTGATGAAATTCAGGCCGAATACGTGGCTGAAATTAAGCTTCGCCATTTAAACCGTGAGTATATTTTAAAACGCACAGCCGAGATTGAAAATCTTATTAAAGAGATTGAAGAGATGGAGTCTATTCTTAATTCTCGCACTAAGGTTTCTAAAATTATTATTAAAGAGTTGGAAGCGGATGCCGATAAGTATGGTAAAGACCGCCGAACACAGATTATAAGCGCCGAAGAAGAGGGTGACAACGCTGTTGAAATTGAGGTTGATAATTCACCTGTTACCTTGTTCTTTACAAAGGATGGCTACTTTAAGAAGATTACACCACAATCCCTTAGAATGAGTGGCCAACAAAAGCTTAAAGATGGTGATGAAATTACACAGGTAATTGAATCTACCAACGCTGTAGACCTTTTGTTCTTCTCAAATAGATGTCAGGTTTACAAGTCGAAAACGGCTGAATTTGCTGATTCTAAAGCAAGTGTGTTGGGTGATTATGTACCCTCTAAGCTTGAATTTGACGAAAATGAAAATGCAATTTATATGGTTGAAACCACCGATTATTCGGGAAGTGTGGTATTTGTTTTCGATAATGGTAGAATTGCACGTGTACCGCTTTCTTCATATGCAACCAAAACTAATCGTAAAAAGCTTATAAAGGCTTATTGTGATAAGTATACCTTGCATACTATTTTGTTTGTTAAGGACGACTGCGATATTTTACTCAAATCAAGCAATGGTAGAATGCTTATTGTAAATACAGCATCATTACCACTGAAGCCGACAAAGGATAACGGCGGTATTGCGGTTATGACACAAAAGAAGGGTCAGCGTATAAGTGAAGTTTCACTTTATACTAAGGGCACACTCGATAGTGAACACCGCTATCGCACCAAAAACCTACCCGCCGCAGGAAGCAAAAAACCGACAAACACGGCAGAGCAATCTATGTTAGAATTATAAATATATATATTGCAAAACCTTTTAAATTATGGTAAAATAAAAAACCGCCCGATAAATTTGTCAGGCGGTGTCGGTATAAATGATTAATACTTCGCAAACGCTTTTTACCGACAATAATATATTAAGTAGATTTTTTAAAAATATTACAAGGAATATTTTTCCAACAGGAGTGTAAAAAATGGCAAAAGAACTAGCCAAGCAGTATAGCCCCAAAGACGTTGAAGACCGTGTTTATAAAACATGGCTTGACGGCAAATATTTTCATGCAAAGTGTGAAGAGGGTAAGGATACTTATACAATAGTTATCCCACCACCAAACATTACAGGTCAACTTCACATGGGTCACGCACTTGATAATACCTTGCAGGATATTTTAATCCGCTTTAAGCGTATGCAAGGTTTTGATACCTTGTGGCTTCCCGGTACTGACCACGCGTCAATTGCGACCGAAGCTAAGATTGTTGAAAAAATGCGTGAAGAAGGCATCACTAAAGAAGATATTGGCCGTGACGGTTTCTTAGAACGTGCTTGGGATTGGAAAAAGCAATACGGCGGCAGAATTATAGAACAGCTTAAAAAGATGGGCTCTTCTTGTGACTGGGACCGTGAACGCTTTACTTTGGATGAAGGCTGTAACAAGGCCGTAAACGAAGTGTTTGTAAGACTTTATGAAAAGGGTCTTATCTACCGTGGCGAGCGTATTATTAACTGGTGCCCCCATTGTAAAACATCTATTTCGGATGCCGAAGTTGAATATGAAGAACAAGCAGGTCATTTTTGGCATTTGCGTTATCCGTTTTCCGATGGCAGCGGCTATTTAGAACTTGCTACAACCCGCCCCGAAACCCTTTTAGGTGATACCGCTGTTGCAGTTAACCCCAACGATGAAAGATATAAGGATATTATCGGCAAAACCTTAATTTTACCTTTGGTTCACCGTGAAATCCCTGTTGTTGCCGACGATTATGTTGAAATTGAGTTTGGTACAGGTGTTGTTAAAATCACCCCTGCACACGACCCTAACGACTTTGAAGTTGGTCTTCGTCATAACTTGCCTGTTATTAACGTAATGACCGATGATGCTAAAATCACCGAAGATTACCCCAAATATGCAGGTATGGACCGCTATGAAGCAAGAAAAGCAATTGTTGCCGATTTAGAAGCTGAAGGCGCTTTGGTAAGAATTGAAGATTATACCCACAATGTAGGTACCTGCTATCGTTGTAGTTCTACTGTTGAACCTCGTGTTTCTAAGCAATGGTTTGTTAAAATGAAGCCGCTTGCTACTCCTGCTATTGATGCAGTTAAAAACGGCGAAACTAAGTTTGTACCACAACGTTTTGAAAAGGTATATTTCCACTGGCTTGAAAATATCCGTGACTGGTGTATTTCACGTCAGCTTTGGTGGGGTCACCGTATCCCTGCTTGGTACTGTGCTGACTGTGGTGAAATTACCGTTTCTAAGACCGAAGCATATGAATGTAAGCACTGCGGTAGTAAGAACATAACCCAAGACCCTGACACACTTGATACTTGGTTCTCGTCAGCTTTGTGGCCGTTCTCGACTTTAGGTTGGCCCGAAGAAACTGATGACCTTAAGCATTATTACCCCACAAATACCTTAGTTACAGGTTACGATATTATTCCTTTCTGGGTAATGCGTATGATGTTCTCAGGTATTGAGCAAACAGGTCAAGTTCCTTTCAATACTGTGCTTATTCACGGCCTTGTTCGTGACTCACAGGGTAGAAAAATGTCTAAATCCTTGGGTAATGGTGTTGACCCGTTAGAAGTTATTGACAATTACGGCGCCGATGCTTTGCGCTTCTCACTCGCTACAGGTAACAGCCCAGGTAACGATATGCGTTACATCCCCGAACGTGTGGAAGCTAGCCGTAACTTTGCTAACAAGATTTGGAACGCTGCAAGATTTATTTTAATGAATCTTGATACTGAAGACGAAATTCCGCTTGATATTTCTGCCTTAGCACTCGAAGATAAGGGGATTTTATCTAAATATAATAGTCTAGTTGCTGGCGTTACCGAAAACCTCGAAAAGTTTGAATTAGGTTTAGCTGTTCAAAAACTTTACGACTTTATTTGGGATATTTTCTGCGACTGGTATATTGAAATTTGCAAGTCCCGCCTTAACGGTGAAGATAAAAAGGCTAAGGATACCGCTAGAAGTGTGCTTGTATATGTGTTTACAAACACCTTAAAGCTTTTACATCCCTTTATGCCCTTTATCACTGAAGAAGTATGGCAAAATATGCCACATTCAGGCGAAAGCATTATGATTTCCGATTGGCCTACTTTCAGTAGTGACTTAGAGTTTGCAAAAGAAGAAGCCGATTTCGAAAAGATTATGGCAGTTATCCGCGCTATCCGTAACCGCAGAGCTGAAATGAACGTTCCGCCCTCTAAAAAGGCTAAGGTTTGTATTGCTACTGAAAACAAGGAAACCTTCCAAAGCGGTGCAGCTTACATTTGCCGTTTGGCTTATGCTTCGGATGTAGAAACAGGCGATAACTTCGATAGCGAAGGTGCAGTTCGTGTTATTACCGATGATGCTACCATCTTTATGCCTATGAAGGAATTGGTAGATATTAAGGCCGAAATTGACCGCCTTAATAAAGACCTTAAGAAAGCCGAAGAGGATAAGATTTTCTTTGAAAAGAAATTGAATAATCCCGGCTTCTTGGCAAAGGCTCCTGCCGATTTAGTTGCAAAGCAAAAGGAAGGCTTACAAAAAGCGCTTGATAAAATTGCACTTATTGAGGACAGCATTAAAGACCTTGAAAATATGTAATCCTTAAACATAAGGTGCGACTTTGTGTCGCACCTTTTTTGAAAGTAAAACACATTATCAGTACCCCATGTATCACAGGCACCGTTTTTTACGGTTTTGCTTTCGTAAATATATTGTGTAATTAATTTATTTTAATACTTGTAAAATTTTGGTGAAAAATGAATTATATTGATACTTTGAATTATATTCACTCATTAGGTAATTTTTCAAAACCACCTACACTTGACAGAATAAAAGCGGTTTTAGAAAAGCTTGGCAATCCGCAAAATAAATTTAAAGCAATACACATAGCAGGTACTAACGGCAAAGGGTCGGTATCGGCTATGCTTAGTAACGTTTTTAAAACGGCAGGGTATAAAACAGGACTTTTTGTTTCGCCTTTTATTATTGATTTTTGTGAAAGAATACAAATAAACGGTGAATTTATTCCGCGAGATACCCTTTGCGAATTGTCACAAAAGGTGATTGAAACTAAAATAGAACTTACCGAATTCGAGTTTATAACTGCTGTGGCGTTTTTGTATTTTAGCACACAAAAATGCGATATTGTTATAGTAGAAACAGGGCTTGGCGGAAGGTTGGATGCTACCAATTCTTTAACAAATGTTGTGGCGAACGTTATAACAAAAATAGGTTTTGACCATACCGCCGTTTTGGGTGATACTATTGAGCAAATTACAAACGAAAAGTGCGGAATAATTAAAAGTTGCCCCGTTATTACTACACCGTATCAACCGCAAAAGGCGCTTGAAATTATAGGAGAATATAATCCTATAATCCCCGATATTGCTGAATTAAAGGTTATAAAGAGTGATATTTTCGGAAATGAATTTATTTATAAAGGTGTAAATTATAAAACTACACTTTTGGGTGAATATCAAATTGAAAATGCCTTATTGGTTATAGAAACTCTGCTGGCGCTCAGTGTAGATACTAAGATAATCGCGCAGGGTATAGAAGAAACCTTTTTCCCCGCAAGAATGGAGATTATAAGCAAAAATCCGCTTGTCGTGCTTGACGGCGCACATAATATTGACGGCGCTTGTGTGTTAGCACGAGAAATGGAAAAGTACAAAGGCAAAATCACAGCCTTAATCGGTATGATGGCGGATAAGGATTGCGACACGGTATTAGCTAAAACCCTGCCTTATTGCAAAAATGCGGTAGCAGTAGAAGTTTCTGGTATGCCACGTTCTTTAAAGGCAAGCGAACTAAAATTAAAGGCACAAAAATATTGCGACACCGAAACTGCCGAAAATTATGACAAAGCACTTGAAAAAATAAAGGAAAGCGAAGTTATATTCGTCTTCGGTTCGCTCTATTTAGCATCGGCTATACGGCCAAAATTAAAAAATTTTTTTAGAACTTAAAATGCGACAAATTTTTTAAGGACAAACCCTTATTATATATAGGGGCTTGTCCTATTTTTATTTTTGAGGGTGAAAAAATGTCAGTAGAAATTAATGTAACAGGTGAAGTGGTAACAGCGCATCTTAGTGGTGAACTCGACCATCACACCGCCAAAAATATGCGGGAAAGTATTGATAGCGCTGTAGAACTTAATATGCCAACACTTCTTGTTTTGGATTTTTCGGGTGTGTCGTTTATGGATAGCTCGGGTATAGGCTTGTGTTTAGGTAGATACCGCAATTTGCAAAAAAGAGGCGCCAGTCTTCATATAACCGGGGCTTCTCCAAATATATATAAGGTTATGAAGCTGGCAGGAATAGAAAAATTAGCAAAATTGGAAGGTAGGTAATTTTATGAAAAACCATTTTAATATGACCATTCCCGCATGCTCCGCAAATGAGAGCTTTGCAAGGGCATGTATTTCGGCTTTTGCGGCGCAGTTAGACCCCACTATTGAAGAGATTAGTGATATTAAAACCGCCGTTTCAGAGGCGGTTACAAACTGTATTGTTCACGCTTATGAAAAGGGAATGGGCAAAATTTACATATCGGCAGAGCTTGTAGAACCAAATGCCATTAAAATTAAAATTCGTGATAAGGGCAGGGGAATTGAAAACATAGAAAAGGCTATGGAGCCGCTTTTTACTACAATAGGCGGTGAACGTGCGGGACTTGGTTTTGCGGTTATGCTTTCTTTTATGGATAGCGTTAAGGTGCGTTCAACTGTCGGAAAAGGCACAAGCATTACAATGCTTAAAAAAATAAGCCGCCGTTTTAATATTAATGGTTGAAATAAAGCAAAGTCGTGAAGAATTTATAGAAAAAAACCTACCGCTTGTGCACTCAATTTGCAAACGCTTTGTAGGGCGAGGGGTTGAGTATGATGATTTGTACCAAGCGGGGTGTATAGGACTTATAAAAGCAACCGATAATTTTGCGGCGGATAAGGGCTTTGCCTTTTCTACTTACGCCGTGCCCGTAATTATGGGTGAGGTGCGACGCCTTTTTCGTGACGGTGGGGCTATAAAGGTTTCTCGCAGTGTAAAGGAACTGTATTTGAAAATAATGCGTGAAACCGAGGTTTTAGAGCAAAAATTAAACCGAGAACCAACCTTGACCGAATTAGCCGAAAAGCTTTCGGTTTCGGTAGAAAGCGTGACCGAAGCGCTTAATGCTTCGCAGTTGCCGATTTCCTTAACAGTAGAAAATGATGAGGGAATAAGTGAAACCGATTTACCTTGTGAATCCTGCGAGGAGGAAATTATAGGTAAGATTTTAGTTGACAGCGCAATTAAATACCTGGATGAAGAGGAAGTGAAAATAGTAAAATACCGCTATTATAATGGCTTTACCCAAAGCAAAACAGCCTGTCTTTTAAATATGTCGCAAGTGCAGGTGTCCAGAGCCGAAAAGCGAATTTTAACTAAACTTAGGAAGGTTTTATCTTAAACAGTCTTGATATTATTCTCCAAAAAAGATATAATTTATTAGATTATATCTTTTTTGGAGTTTTTTTATGATAAAAATTAAAAATCTTAAGGCAAAGCTTTTAATAATTTTTGTTGTTTTGCTTGTAGCTGTTTTAAGATATTTTATAGGAATTCCTTGTCCGATACTCTCTCTTACCGGAATAAGATGTTTGGGTTGCGGTATGACAAGGGCTGTACTATCGGTGTTTCGGTTGGATTTTTTGGCGGCTTTTTCCTATCATAAAATGTTTTGGTCGCTACCACTTTTGTGCCTTTATTATTTTTTTGACGGAAAATTGTTTAATAATAAGAAAATAGATATTGCAGTGCTTATTTTTATATTGGTAGGATTTTTACTTAATTGGGTATTTTATAGAATTTTTTGAATTCAAAAGTAAAAATACTTGACATTTTGTCGAAAAAACGGTATCATATACTTAGATTTTTTAAGGAGATGATTTTATGTTTTGTAAAAATTGTGGCGAAGCGCTTAATGAAAATCAAGCCATTTGCATTAAATGTGGTGTTAAGGTAGGCGACGGTACATCTTTTTGCGCTAATTGCGGTAATGCAGTTCCCGAAAATGCGGAAGTATGTATGAGCTGTGGCGTAGCAATTAAAAAAGCAGCAGGTGGCGAGATAGGCGGTCAGGATAAGATTGTAATGATTTTAATTTGTCTTTTCCTCGGCGGTATCGGCATACATAACTTTATGATGGGCGAAACCAAGAAAGGCGTTTTCAAGATTATTATGTCTTTCTGTTGTGGCATAGGCGGCATTTTAGCTCTTATCGATTTAATTAAAATTGCAATGGGCTCCTATGTTGTTGATCCAACTAAGTTAATCTAATTTTAAATTTTATTTTAAGGAGAGATATCATGGAAAATACAGTAGTAACTGCTCCCGTAGGCCAATTAAAAACAAATAAAGGATTATTAAAAACCATTCTTTTATCAATTGTTACTTTTGGTATTTATCCTCTTGTTGTAATGTCAGCAGTATCAACAGATATAAACATTACTGCAGGAAGATATGACGGCAAACGCACAATGCATTTTTGCTTGTTAGCCTTTATTATCACTCCTATCACTTTCGGTATCGGCGCTATCGTTTGGTATCATAAGATTTCGGCAAGAATCGGCAACGAGCTTAAAAGACGTGGCATTTCTTATTCATTCTCTGCTGCTTCTTTCTGGCTTTGGAACGTTTTAGGTTCTTTAATCGGTATTGGTCCGTTGGTTTATTTACATAAATTGTTTAAAGCAACAAACTTAATTAACGCTGATTATAACCAAAAAGGTTAAAAATTAAAACTGTCTCACTTTTTAGTGAGACAGGTTTTGAGTTAATCGTCTATATCTTTGTCTTTTTTGATTATTTTTCCGCTATTGGCGTCTATGTGATAATCGTAGTCGTCAGTACCCTTGTTAAACGAAATTTCGTATACGAGCATATTGTTTTCGTGGTCGGTTTCAATTTCAAAGTTGCGAATTTCGTCTTCTTTTAGTCCTGCATCCTTAAGGGCTATTTTTTTAGCCTCGTCTTTTGTGATTTTTGCAGTATCACTTGTGTTGGTGGTGCTGTTTTGGGCACTACCTTGATTTTGAGAATTTTGCTGTGAGCCGTTTGAATTGATATTTGTGTCATTGTTTTGTGATGGCATTAAATCCGATTCTAATGGGGTTTCGCTGTCGTTACTGCTTACGTAGTCGTCGGAATTATTGTCCATATTACCGCCGCAAGCTGAAAGGGATAGCGCAAGTACAAGGGTTATGATAATTGCGGATAAATTTTTTAAAAATTTGTTTTTCATTTAAAAGTTTCCTCCTTTTGTGTTAGTATGTGAAAGGAAACTTTAATTATACCAGCAGGTTTAATGTAAAAATTTGTAAAAATAAACCTCCCGAAAGGGAGGTTATTTTATGTGTTAATCGTCTATATCTTTTTCGCTTTCAAGAATTTTGCCGCTTTCAGCGTTAATGGTGTAGTCATACTCAGTATAACCTACATTAAAGGATATTTCGTATTTCCAAACACCGTCATGCTTTTCAAGCTCGATTTGGTAACGGGAAATATCTGCCGATTTAACACCTGCGTGATTGAGCGCAATTTCTTTAGCTTTTGATTTTGAAATTTGCGATTTGTTTGTAGTGGCATTAGGTTTTTCAACCGAGATTATTTTGCCTGTTTTGGCATTTATTTCGTAATCGTAATCCTTGCCATCCTTTTCAAAGGAAACATCAAAATGAAGCACACCTTTGTCGCGGTCTAGTTCAATTTCTAAATCGTAAACTTCGTTTTCCTTAAGTCCGGCATCCTTAAGCGCTATTGATTTGGCTTTAGAGGAAGAAATTTGTGAGGTGGTGGTGCTTGGCTTTTTGGAAGAAGTGTCAGAAGAGGAATTTGTGTTTTTAGAAGGGGCTTTAGAAGGTGTGATTGTCTCTTTAGATGATGTATTTGTCTCTTTAGAAGGTG
This sequence comes from Acutalibacteraceae bacterium, assembly GCA_045656485.1. Taxonomy (GTDB): domain Bacteria; phylum Bacillota; class Clostridia; order Oscillospirales; family Acutalibacteraceae; genus UBA737. The sequence continues at coordinate 9,401 of JAZORK010000070.1, forward strand.
TGTTTTCCGTATTTTTGTTGCTTTCTTGTGTGGTAGAGGAAGCAATGCTTGTTTGAGTATCTTCTTTTTTATCAGAAGAATTCGCAACATCGTCTTGGTTGGAAGTTAATAAACTTTCGGAAGATTGTGTGGTGGCGGCATCTTGGTTACCACCGCCTGTATGAATATGAATATCGGGCACACATGCCGATAATAGCAATATAAAAGCAAGAGATAGTGCTAATGCGGAAAGCTGACGGAAAAGTTTGTTTTTCATAAATGTTCCTCCTTTATAGGTTGATAAAAAAACGGACGGATATTATATCCGCCCGTTTATATTTTTTTGTGGGCGGCTAAAATGGTCGCCTTGTTTTTATTTAAAATATCTTTCTAAAAGACCTTCAAATGCCTTACCGTGTCTTGCTTCATCACGTGCCATTTCGTGAACGGTGTCGTGAATAGCGTCAAGACCTAATTCCTTAGCTTTTTTAGCAAGTTCAAACTTGCCGAGAGTAGCGCCGTTTTCAGCGTCTACACGCATTTCAAGGTTTTTCTTTGTGCTATCGGTTACAACTTCGCCTAAAAGTTCAGCAAATTTTGCAGCGTGTTCAGCTTCTTCGTAAGCAGCCTTTTCCCAGTAAAGACCGATTTCGGGATAGCCTTCACGGTGAGCTACACGTGCCATTGCAAGATACATACCAACTTCACAGCATTCGCCGTTAAAGTTTTCACGAAGACCTTCAATAATCATGGGGTCAACACCCTTTGCAACGCCTACAACGTGTTCAGCAGCCCAGGTTTTGCCTTCAGCTTGTTCTTTAAATTTAGAAGCGGGAGCGTGGCAGATAGGGCATTCGTCAGGGGCGTTTTCGCCTTCGTGTGTGTAACCGCAGATAAGACATACATATTTTTTCATTTTATTTTCCTCCAAGAAATTTAATTAATTTTTGTTACAGTTTTTGCAGATACCGTACGCCACATAAATTGTTTTGTCGGTTTGGAATCCGCTGTCGCGAGCCATATTTTTAATGTAATCAGATTTGAGCCTCTGGTCGAAGATTTTTTCGCACTCTTTACAGTATAGGTGTAAATGCGGAGAAATATCACCGTCAAAATGTTCAAACCCGTCGCCAACATCGACTTTTAGCACTGTGCCGTCGGCAGTAAGAGCACCTAAGTTGCGGTAAACTGTGCCAAGGCTTATGTTGGGGATTTTTTCGCGAACCTTTTCGTAAATCCAATTTGCTGTGGGGTGGGTATCTGTCGAGCGTAAAACTTCTAAAATAGCTTCACGCTGTTTTGAATAATGTTTCATTTAATCACCCCTAAATCAGTAATGATTACTATTTTATTATAATCATTTATTTACGTTTGTCAATACCTTTTATAAAAAATTTTAGAAATTTTTTCCTGAAAGACATTTTACAAAGTAGTAATGATTACTGTTTTTATTATACTTATATTTTTTGTTTTGTCAATAGTTTTTTTGAAAAAATTTAGTAATGATTATTATTTTGTTCGAAAATAAAAAAGGAACGGCTTTTTGCCGTTCCTAACAATAAATGTAATATATATTACTTTTTGCTTGAGAATAGTTTGTTTATAAGCATGGTTGCAAGAATAATAACACCTATAACAATAAATATAGCAATCATACCCGAAAGCATATATTTAAGGTTGCTTACAAAAGCTTCTGGTCTGAATTGTGAAAAAATGCTTTTTGCTAAAACAAGATTATTAAACATAAGTTACCTCGTTCTTTTGCAAAAGTCAAATTAACATTCTATTAATACCTAATTACAAATACAACTATTTATTTTCAATATCCTAATTCACGGTAACCAAAAGAAAATATCAAGTACCGTTAAAAAGCTATCTTGAAATTTTGGACTCAGTATACAGAGTTTTATGATGCTACCGAGTACCATCAAAATACTTG
>JAZORK010000071.1:0-1062 GCA_045656485.1 Acutalibacteraceae bacterium
CTTTTCTCGGGATAACTCCACGATATTCTTCATACTGTTGAATATAGCAATATAGGTAATGCAGAAAGCAAGCATTGTAAGCAAAAAGATAATACTTTCTTCACTGCTCATTGGCTGCATCATAGTAAACAAGGACTGCCCAACGATCAGTGCCCAAAAGCTTAAAACTACTGCGTAGAACTTGCCCCAACCTTCCCGAATATACATTGCCACTTTTTTAAAAGACGGTAACAACAGCCGATACAAAATATACTGCATAATTGCCATGAGAATAACAGCGATTATGAGCTTTGCTACCATACTGTTTACTGTGTTATCCAACATATTAAACAGTGTACTGAAACATGTGTAGGTTGTGGCGTAGCTGAAAAACAGAAATCCTTTTTCTACCGTGCGGCCTGTGGTAGTGATGAAGAATAGCACTAAATGCAGCGCAAAGGAAATAAAGTAGCTCACATACGCCACATCCGACGGCAACACCAAAAAGACAACGCCGTAAACAAGCCAAATTGCGACCGTTATGATCTTATTAAAACGGGGCTTGGCAAAAAACAAAGAGGCACCAATGTGGGACAGCACGGTAAGTATTAAAAACAGAATATGCTGCATTCGTCCCGCCTCCTAATTAAAATAATCAAAGAATGCCGAGCGCAAACTTGCCAGCACCGTATGGGGTAGGTTCAGCTGCATACCGTTTTTGAACTCGGCACCGCTCTGCGTGACACGGCTTATATGGTTCAGATTGATAATATGCGCTCTGCCGCAGTGATAAAAGGAGTCAAACTCCGAAAGCAGTTTATAAAGCTCCGTGCCGCTAATGCGAATAAGCAATCTTTCTCCGTTTTCCAAATATAAGCGCTGGTATTTGTCCTCTGCCTCGCAGCATATTAGATTAGATACCAGGATGCTCCGGTAATCATTATCTACTTTCAAAATTACACTATCGTTCTTGTGGGAAGCAATGCTTTGCATCGCTTTGTCCATACCCACATAAAAACTATCTTTAGTATAGGGTTTAAGCAGATAGTGGGTAGCATCTACACCGAAGGCTTCCAGAGCGTG
>JAZORK010000072.1:0-1014 GCA_045656485.1 Acutalibacteraceae bacterium
AAGACTTGATGACCGTGAAGAATATAAGGATATCAGGATAGAATATAAGGTTGGTATTGCAGAAACATTTAAGGAAAATCAAACTGCAAGAAAACTGCTTTCAGAGGCAATAAAAAGTAAAAAGGAATATGTTTCCGAGCCGCTGAAAAAGGAAGTTGTGACCGAATAAGACTATGAAAGGAGGGCAAATGAACTATGGAAAACAGATTTGTACAAACAGCTTTTAAGGTTTACTTTATGGCAATAGCAGTACTTATGTACTATTTTCTTACAGAAGTAATTAACCTTGGACTTTTTGTTACATATCGTCATGCATTTGCCCTGTGTTTATTCGCATCAGCGTTTTTGGCTTTTTTGTATAAGCCCAATATTGCAAGAGGTGCATCTTCACTTAAAGAAGCCTTCGTATATTCTACTCCTTTGCTTGTAACAATCATAGTATCTCTTTTCATATGGTTTATGGCGCGCGTTGATACGGCGGTTATTTCAAGAGGTTTGTCGGGTGCTTTTGTATATAACAATATGATTTCATTTACCTTAGCTGCAGTTGCGTTTTTGTATGTATTCGGCGAAAAAGGTATATGGTATAACCTTATTGCAATTCTTATTTCAAATATACTCATGCTTTTGACGATTATAGCACAAAATGGCATTGGAAGCTTCTTTTCTGAATTTATAACTCTTGTTAAGACCTTTGCGGCAGAAACCGGAGAGATTATTGTTCAGGCAGAAATTCACGAGCTTGCGTTTTGTCTTGGAGCGTATCTCATATATATGCTTTTAAAACCCAAGAAAGATATTGTATTTTTTATCTTACTTGGACTCACGATGTTTTGTTTTCTTACAGCATTCAAGAGAATTGGTATTATCGCAATTGTAATCGCTTTAGCATTTGGTTGGCTTTTGAAATTTATTTCAAAATTTAAAAAAGATACAGCTATGCGACTTACCGTGATTTTTTCTGTTATATTGGTAGTTTTGCTTATAGGATATATTGCTATCATAAAGCTTGAT
>JAZORK010000073.1:0-6388 GCA_045656485.1 Acutalibacteraceae bacterium
CCCTTAAAATGGTGGCAAGCGGTATGGTAAATCCACCAAAAATCGTTTTGCTCGATTCAGCAGGGCTTATTCCTAAAAAAAGCTTCCGTCAAAAGTGGCGTGCCAAAAGCTTTAAAATTATTAAAACAGTGTTAACACTCCCTGTTATAAAAAGTTTCTCTGCTCCACTTTTAGAAAAAGCAAGGAACCACTACGGCTCGGCTGACTATAATGCCGCACCGCCGGTATTAAGGCAAACTTTAGTTTCACTTGTTAATACCGATTTGCGTGATATTTTAGGCAATATAACCTGCCCCACATTACTTATTTGGGGCGAAAACGACACCGCCACACCACTTTCTGACGCTAAAATTATTGAAAGCAAAATACGAGACTCTGGTCTTTGTGTTATAAAGGGCACGGGGCATTTTTCATTTTGTGAAAAGCCATTTGAAGCCCATGCCATAATAAACAGTTTTTTAACTTAAACGAAGGTGCTTAAATGAAAACTTATTTAATATTATCATTAATTTTGTCATCCGTTGGTGCACTTTTTAATGTTACCCGCCAATTTCAAATGTTTCAACAAAATTCCTACTACCCGTCCCGCTATTACAAATGGTTAAGCACTAGCTTTTCAAAAGGTATTTTTGGCTGTGCGTTAACCTATCTTTTAGTATCGGTTTTCTATTATTTAAAGCTTTACATAATTCAATGTGTAATTAGCTTGATATTATTACTTTGCTTTATATTCTCAGCAATAAGAACTCAAAAAAAATCCATAAAAGGTCTTGTTTTTACCGACCGTGTAAAGCGCCTTTACCTTGCCGCTATATTGCTCTTTGCTATATTCATTGCACTTTATAGTGTATTCCCGCAGGGTATAATCGGGCGCATTGCAGTAGCCTTGATTCTTTTATTATCTTACGTTACCCCGCTACTCACATTTGCACTATGGGGTATTACCCTTCCCATTGAAAAGCAAATTTCAAAATATTATATTAACGATGCTAAAAAGATATTAGCAAACCGCCCTGATATGATGGTTATCGGTGTTACGGGCAGTTATGGCAAAACCACTACAAAGTTTATTTTAACCCGAATTTTAAGTGAAAAATTCAACGTTGTTTGTACTCCACACAGTTTCAACACCCCTATGGGTGTGGTTAAAACCATTCGCACAATGCTAAAACCTCAGACCGAGATTTTTGTTTGCGAAATGGGCGCTAAAGAGGTTGGCAATATTAAAGAGGTTTGTGATATTGCAAGTCCTAAATACGGCATTATCACATCAGTTGGTCCTCAGCACCTTGAAACCTTTAAATCTATTGAAAATGTATTTTCTACCAAGTTTGAATTAGCCGATGCCGTCAAAGAAAACGGCGGTTTAACCTTTGTAAACGGTGACAGTAAAGAAATTATAAACCGCATAAGCGACGGCTTTAAGGTTTATGGCACCGATAAAAACTTTGATTTTTGCGGCAAAGACCTTTCATACGGTAGAAACGGCTCGCAGTTCACCTTGAACCTAGGCGGCAAAGAAGTTAAGTTCACCACCGCACTTTTAGGTCTTCACAGTATAATTGATATTATCGGCGCTGTGGCTTTGGCTTACACCTTAGGTGTAGATATTCCCGATTTACAATATGCAGTAGCATCCCTAAAACCTGCCGAACACCGCTTAGAAATGAAGCCCTTTACAAATGGCTCACTTCTTATTGACGATGCTTATAACTCCAACCCTGAAGGCTGTCTTGAAGCCGTGCGCGTTTTAGGCTCGTTCCATGGCATGCAAAAGGTTATTGTAACCCCTGGTCTTGTTGAGCTTGGTGATAAGGAATATGAATGCAACTACGCATTAGGTAAAGAAGCCGCCGAAAATTGTGATAAAATAATCCTTGTTGGCACCAACCGTTCTAAACCTATTGCTGACGGTGTGCGTGAAAACGGCTTTAATGAAGAAAATTTGCACATTGCGGCAAGCTTTAAAGAGGCTATGGATATTTACGCCACCTTTGCTGATAAAAACACAGTCGTACTTTTTGAAAACGACTTACCCGATAATTACTTATACTGAGGAGGATTTTTATGAAAATAAATGTTGCTTTTGTTTACGGTTGTCGCTCGGTTGAGCATGAGGTTTCAATAATTTCGGCAGTTCAGGCAATGCGTGCTGTAAATAAAGAAAAATACAATGTTGTGCCTGTTTATGTTGACAAAAACGGTGAAATGTACACTGGCGACTGTCTTTTAGAAATTGAAAGCTATCGCAATTTACCCGAACTTATTAAAAAATGCACCAAAATCTACTTCGCACGTGAAAACGACACAGTTTTAATGAAACCGCAACAACAAAAACTTTTTGGTAAAGTCAAAAATGTTGCCATCGATGTTGCTTTCCCCGTTGTTCACGGCACCAACTGTGAAGACGGCACCGTTCAAGGTCTTTTTGAATTTTTAAATTTACCTTATGTTGGCTGTGATATTATTTCATCGGCAGTAGGTATGGATAAAGCCATTTTTAAGGATGTGCTTAAAAACGCAGGCCTTCCCGTGCTTGACTGTGTTTGTTTTAGAGCAAAAGAATATATGACCGCTAAGGAAGAATATGCTAAGAAAATAAACAAGGAAATCGGTTTCCCCCTTATTGTAAAGCCTGTTAACCTAGGCTCTAGCGTTGGTATTACCAAGGTTAACTCCGCAGAAGAGTTAGACAGCGCTATTATGTTAGCACTCTCCTTTGCTGACCGTGTTTTAGTTGAAAAGGCTATTACCGATTTGCGTGAAATCAACTGCTCGGTTTTAGGTGATGCCGTGAATTGCGAAGCCAGTGTTTGTGAAGAACCTATCGCTAATGATGAAATTTTATCTTACGAAGATAAATATATGGGCAACTCCAAAAACTCAGGCGGTAGTAAAGGTATGGCATCGCACGGCAGAAAAATCCCTGCCGAATTAGATGATAAAAAAACACAGGAAATTCGCGACCTTGCTTGTAAAGTATTTAAGGCGCTCGGCTGTAACGGTGTTGTTAGAATCGACTTTATGATAGACACTAAAACCGATACCGTTTACGCTAACGAAATCAACACCATCCCAGGCTCTCTCGCTTTCTATTTGTGGGAAGCCACAGCCGTTAAATACGTAGACCTTATTGACCGCCTTATTGATTTGGCTTTCAAGAGAAACCGCCTTCGTGACAATATAACCTACACCATAGACACCAACATTTTAGCAGGTGTTTCCTTTGGTGGTTCTAAAGGCTCTAAAGGAGCAAAAATGTAATGACTAACCTTCTTATAAGGCTTTTTATTAAAAACCCTAACGACACTAAAAACACCGCCGTTCGAGCGATTTACGGCAATTTAGGTAGCTTTGTTGGTATTGTGTGTAATTTGCTGCTTTGCGTTTTAAAAATCACTATAGGCAGCATTACAGGCAGTATTTCGATTACGGCTGACGGTCTTAACAACCTATCGGACATGGGGTCTTCGGTTATAACTATGGTCGGCTTTAAGCTTTCAAACAAGCCTGCCGACAGCGACCACCCCTTTGGCCACGGCAGAATGGAGTATATGTCGGCATTTATTGTGGCGGTGCTGATTTTATTGGTTGGTTTCGAACTTTTAAAATCATCAGTAACAGCGCTTATAACAAATGCACCCGCCCCTACATACTCGCTATGGGCAGTAATAATTCTTATCATTTCAATTTTAGTCAAGCTTTGGCTATTTATCTTTAACCGCAAATTAGGTAAAAAGATTGATTCCGAATCTTTACTTGCCACCGCACAGGATTCCCTTAATGATACTATTGCCACCACCGTTATTTTAATTTCGGCAGGCATTTCTTATTACTTTACACTCCCCTTTAATTTGGACGCAGTTATGGGTATAGGCGTGGCAATATTCATTCTTCTTTCGGGCATAAATACCGCCAAGGAAACGCTTAACAGTATTTTAGGCACTCCGCCCGACAAACAGGTAATTATTGATATTAAAAACACCATTTTCACATTCGACGATTTTGTGGGTATACACGACCTTATTGTGCATAACTACGGTCCAGGCAGACAGTTTGCTTCGGTGCATGTAGAAGTTCCGCAAGATATTGACATTGTAAAATGCCACGAGCAAATCGACCTATGCGAAAAACAAATAGCTGATAAATTGGGTATTGAATTGGTTATCCATATGGACCCTATCGATGTAAATAACGAAGCGGTCAACTATGCCAAAGCAAGACTTAGCGAAGCCTTAAAGAATATCCACCCAAATTTATCATTACACGATTTTCGTATGACCCCCGAATGCGAAACCCGCACAAATTTGATTTTTGATGTAGTTTTACCATCGGGCTTTAAGACGAAAAAGACCGACCTTTTCGATAGAATAAGCGTTATTGCTACGGAAATTAACCCAACATACGTTTGTGTTATAACCTTCGATCAAGATTTTACAGGTGAATAAAAGTAAAAAAAGAGCCACTTAACGTGGCTCTTTTTTAAACTATTATGCTAATCTAACCTTTTTAGCGATAATTTCGCCGTCTATTTTAATATAACTTCTAAATCCGTCAAAGCCTGCTTCAACAGTATGACCATTAACGATACCGATTAAGTTGTGCGCATTTTCTATAAGAGCTTCATATTCGTCATAAACGTTACCGTTTATAACCAATTCGTTAACCCTTTTCACCCTGCGGTATATAATAACCAAGCCATCCTTTTCGGTTTGGAGCAAAATCTTTGCCTTAGTATCCATATCCGCCATTCTCAAAACAGCCGAATTTTGCACTACAGTTTCTTCAGCGTTTTCTTCGGTCACTTCGGCAGTTTCGGTGATTTCTTCTTCGGGTAAGTTTTTCAATTTGTTATATGCACGAATACCGCTTGAAAGTGATACAATCACCCAAATATGAAAGACTATATCCATAATTGATTCAGTAATGCCCTGCAATAAAAGCATTAAAGCTGTATCAATACAAAAGATTACCAATGCAAAAACAAGCCAACCAATTTTATTCTTTTTAGAAAGAATCCAACTTAAAAGGTAAAGTCCTAAAATCACAGCCGAGATAACAAACATAACAACAAGTGCAGAGGTTCCTAAAAATTCAGTCACTGCCAAGTCTTCTGTATAAACTTCTTCCGGCATTCTGCCTGTAATAAACATACCCATTGATGCAATAAAATAAGGTACAAATATTGAAAACAAGAAATACGAACCGTCAAGAAAAAGTAAAACAATATTTATTACAGTAAAAGCTATAGCGGCAATTAAATTTGCCCTGGCGGCGTTATACTTGTTTTGCAAAGTTTCACGCTCGGTAAGTGGCTTTGCTCCTTTTACTTCGCCAAAAATTTTTCCCATAATATCTCTCCTTAAATTTAATGGATTAAGTATAACATTTTTCAACAAATTTTTCAACAAAAAAATAGAGCCACTTTTCAGCAGCTCTATAATTTATAAATTTATTCGTAATCTACAACGTCTGCCCAAGAGAGTAAGAATTCACGTTCGTGTTCGTTACCCTTAACTGATTGAGAAGCAGCTACAATAGGCATCCACTTTTGAACGTATTGCTTTGCAGTATCGCTCTTTTTGCAGAATAAATCCAAATACTTTTCAGCATTTTCTTTTTCACCTGCAAGGCAGAATAAAAGGTAGGTTCTTGCAACGTCAGCCGAAGCGTTACCCTGTGTTGCGTGTGCCCAGTCGATGATGTAAGGTGTGCCGTCTTCGGCAATAATAATGTTGGTAGGGTTAAAGTCACCGTGACAAACTTTTTTGTGCTTGGGCATACCTTCTAAACGGGTGTGAAGCTCATAACGAGTTGTAGCGTCCAAGGTAGAAGCACTGATTTTGCCGTTCATCTTATCCTTTAATTTATTAAGGTGAGCGCAGGTTTTGGTGTGCATATGAAGCTGTAAATCAACGAGTAATTCGATGTATTCATCAATATTATCGGGGTTTTCTTCCATAAGCTCTGCCAATGTCTTACCTTCGATATATTCAAGCACAATTGCCCATTTGCCGTCAATCATAGTAACTTCTAAAACTTTAGCAATGTTAAGACCAGTGCTTTCAATTCTTGCTTGGTATAAAGCTTCGTTTAAAACGTCAGCCTTTGAATAATCTTCATTAAAAACCTTAATACATTTATCACCATCACGGTAGATAACCTTATTCACACTTGTTGCAATAATTTTATCAAATTTCATTATATTTACCTCCCTATATTAAACCTTAGGCATTTCTTTTTCTTGGAAGTGCTTGCCGTAGTAAGCATTGAGATACATTTGCTTAATTTCGCTCATAAGCGGATAACGGGGGTTAGCGCCTGTGCATTGGTCGTCAAATGCTTGTTCAACCATTTCATCAATGTTTTCAAGGAATGCATTTTCATC
>JAZORK010000074.1:0-1470 GCA_045656485.1 Acutalibacteraceae bacterium
CCGCTTGCCTGCAAAGCCTTTTTAACGGCGTACTCAATGCCGCCGCAGCAAGGCACTTCCATACGCACCACAGTAACACTTTTAATATCGTTGCCCTTGATAATAGCAGTAAGTTTTTCGGTATAATCGCCATCGTCAAGCTTTGGGCAACCAATAAGCGTGATGTGGTTGCGAATAAACTCATTATGAAAATTACCATAAGCATAAGCGGTACAATCTGCTGCAACCAAAAGATTTGCGCCGTCAAAATAGGGTGCGTTTACGGGAACAAGTTTAATTTGAACAGGCCACTGCTTAAGTTGACTTACAACATTGGTGGTGGATTTAACTTCGCAAGTATCACGCTTAATTGATTTTGATGCAGTTCCCGGACAACCGCATGGAAGCGGTTGTTTCTTTTGTTTTGATGCAAGAACCGCCGCCTCGTCATAAGCTGGGGCTTCTCTTTCTTCAAAAGTTATTGCACCTGTAGGGCAAGCAGGTAAGCAGTCCCCTAGACCATCGCAGTAATCCTCACGTGTAAGTTTGGCTTTCCCGTTTATCATTTCAATAGCGCCTTCGTGACAAGCGGTGGCACAAGCACCGCATCCGTTGCATTTTTCTTCATCAATTTTAATTATTTTTCTAAGCATTGTTTTGCTCCTCTCTTGATTTTCTGAATTCATTATAGTACAATAAATAAAACAATTCGGTTGTTTTTACAACAGAAAGAGATATTTTATGAAAAAATATATTCCTATTTTGAAAAGAACACAGATGTTTGCCGGTGTGTGCGACCAAGAGGTTATGGCTATGCTTTCCTGCCTTGGCGCACGGCTAAACACCTACAAAAAGGGTGAGTACGTTTTGCGACAGGGTGAGCATCTATCCGATATCACCGTTTTAGTGGAAGGTAATCTCCATATCCAAAAAGATGATTACTGGGGCAATCGCAGTATTTTAGGGCAAATTGCTGTGGGCGAAATGTTTGGCGAAGCCTACGTTGCACCTGATAGCGGTGCTCTGCTTAATGACGTTGTAGCGCTTGAAGACAGTGTGGTGATTTTCTTTGACGTAAAGAGAATTCTTACCACCTGTTCTACTGCTTGCCGCTTCCACGCAATGGTGGTACAAAATTTGTTTTTCGCCATATCCGAAAAGAACAGAAAACTCGTGCAAAAACTCGGACATATGTCTAAGCGTTCTACACGAGAAAAGCTGATTTCATATTTATCTGAAGAAGCCAAGCGGTATAACAGTTCAAGTTTTACCATTCCGTTCAATCGCCAACAGCTTGCGGATTTCTTGTCGGTTGACAGAAGCGCTATGTCCAACGAGCTTTGCAAGATGCGAGATGAAGGATTATTGGTGTTTGACAAAAATCAATTTAGATTACTGCAAGGAGAATAAAATGAAAAACGAATGCCTGATTTGCGGTGCACCGCTTAAGTATTTAGAAAATGACGAGCTAATGGAATGTGCTCTCTGCCA
>JAZORK010000075.1:0-1434 GCA_045656485.1 Acutalibacteraceae bacterium
GCTTGATAAAGCGACTGAATTACTTAACCGTATGGAAAATGAAGGCGAAAATGCCGATTTTCTTTTGGCAAAGCTTTGTGTAATCGGCTCTTATATTAAACGTCGCGGTAATTTGCTTTTACTCGGCGAAGAATCTAAAAAAGTTAATGCTACCGAACTTGAATACTGCATTAGAGAATCCCTTGAAAACTTAAAATTAGGCGGTACTTATACTGCGCTTAACAGTAATTGCGCCGACACTCTTTTGCTTCCGCATATTATTGCGGTTTATGACTTTTTTGAAACGTTAATTGAGCGAATGTTAGAAGAAGTAACCGCATTGATGGTGAATCTTACTTGCGAAAAGGGAAATATTCGAATGAATATCCAGTTAGGTTGTACCGAAGAAATTGCAGAGCAGGTACTTTCTAACATTACCTTTGCGGTTGGCACTTTTAGTTATGAAATTATGGATGAAGACGTAGTTATTAACCTCACCACTAAAGGAGGTGCCGATAAATGATATCATTTACAAATCTCGCACCTTTAGCGCGTACATTAATAACAGCGCTTTGTTTTATTGCTTTTATGTCGGGTGTTACCCTTTTTATCGGCGCATATCGTAAGCCTTTTCGTTTGCTAAAATGGTTTCTTCCGATTTTCACCGTTCTAAATGGCGCGGTAACGGTATTGTTTGCCACATCGCTAAGGTGTGATAGAATGAATAAACCCGAATCCCCCATAGCCGAAAGGTTTTGCGATTTACCAATAATTTTTACAGCCGTTCTTATAGCGATAACACTTGTATATTATATTTTTATCATTCGTAAAGAGATTATTTTCCGTAAAACCACTATTACTCGTTCCGCAATCAAAGAAGGCATTGATAAGGTTTCGAGCGGCTTGTGTTTTTATCACAAAAGCGGAAGAATTATCTTGGCGAACAACCGTATGAACGAACTTTGCCATAATATAGTGGGTAGAGATTTGCAAAACGCTTCGCTGTTTTGGGAAATTTTAAATGATGGCAATCTTCAAGAAGATGTTACCAAGCTGCAAGATAATGAAAATCCAACTTTCCGCCTGAATGATGGTAGTGTGTGGACCTTCTATTGCGAAGATTTGGGCGATATTATGCAGCTTGTTGCCAGTGAAATCACCACTTTGCAAATGGCGACTGATGAACTTAAAGAAAAGAACGACCAACTCTCCGCTTTTAATCTTCGCCTTAAAAAATACGGCGAAAACGTGGACGAACTTACCCGCGCAAAAGAGCGATTGGAAATTAAATCACGAATTCATAGGGAATTAGGACAAGCATTGTTGGCTTCGCGTAGATATTTGCTTAACGAAACCGATAACCAAAATCCGCCGATTGAGCGTTGGCAACAAATTATTGCGTTGCTCCGCAAAGAAGCCGAACCGCAAGAAAACGAATCTCCTATGGCGATGCTT
>JAZORK010000076.1:0-1234 GCA_045656485.1 Acutalibacteraceae bacterium
TTGCCCTCCACAGTGAGTAAGTTCCTTGGTTGTCGCTTTTTCAAAGCCGCCTTCGGCAATAAGATGTATGGCATTTTCAATCAGAAGCTCTTTTATTTCCGCTTCGTACCTCATTCGGTTATCCCCTCCATTTCACCTGCAACCGATAATTTTTTTAAAATAACAAGAAGGCAATTAGTGAACACTACAAAACATTCCTAAAAAATTTCCTATTTACATAGGAAGCTTAATAAATATGCCGTCCACTGAGTAAAAAGCGACATAACGAGAGTTATGTACTTTCAAAAATCAACATAACGAGAGTTATGTTATTAAAAACTGGTAATCGTTGCAAAAGAACAATGAAGCAAAGCAAAAAATGAGCGCAACAAAAAGCCTTTCGCCATAATTTTTTGAAAAATTTATACGAAAGGCATTTTTGTCATGCAATTTTTTGTATCAATTTTAATAAATTTTCATTGTGAGCTTATAAATTCTGCCGAACCTATTGTTTTTTAAGTGATTTTGTGGTATAATCTCTTATGTATCTGGAATTTGTCGGATACCTAATATCACATAACTCTCGTTATGTTGATTTTTGAAAGTACATAACTCTCGTTATGTTGTCTTTGGTCTCGGTGTGTTCGCATCGGGATTTTTTCTTTATATGATGAGCCTCATATGCTCCATCTTGCGCCTATGCTCCGCACCGGTGGTTACTATATAAATACGTGTCGTGTTGATGCTTGCGTGTCCCAGTATATCTGCGAGCTTGGCAATATCTTTTTCAATACCGTAAAAAGTACGAGCGAAAAGATGGCGAAGATTGTGTGGAAATACCTTGCTTGGCGGTACATTCGCCTGCTCACAAAGTGCTTTCATTTCCTTCCAAATATGATGTCTGCTGATGGGGTTCCCACCTCTTGTTATAAATATCGTTCCGGTACATATCCTCTGCTCCTTTGCATAACGGAGCAGTTTTTTTCTTAATTCGGGAACAATAAATATTTTTCTGTTCTTCCCCTTGCAATTAACGACAGCCTCGCTCCTTTGTACCGCCTCTATGGTGATATATTCAAGTTCACTTACACGAATGCCCGTTCCGCAAATCGTCTGAATGATAAGGTTCAGTCTCTCATTGTTCTTTCTGCTTGCCGCTTCAAGCAAACGAACATACTCCTCACGGGTGAGCTCCTTTTCCTCGGGACAGTAAATGGTTCTTTGCGCTTTGAACTGCTTAACGCAAAGATCATGC
>JAZORK010000077.1:0-3271 GCA_045656485.1 Acutalibacteraceae bacterium
CGATTGGACGCATATCAGCCACAATAACAACTCCTTAAATGATTATTCATTTTATAATAACATATTTTGTAAATTTTATCAACCGAAAAATGCAAAAAAATCCCTCGAAATTCGAATATTTCACACTAAATTATATACTTATTTATTAATTTCATAACACATTATATCACAAGTTTCATTTGAATCAAATTTTCGTTTGGCTTTATCGTTGTGTGTAAATCTCATTCCGCATTTTTCCATCACTTTACCTGACGCAATATTATCTATATGATGGTTTGCTTTTACGGTTTCAATGCCGTCCGCAAAAAGCCTCTCAATAACAACCGAAAGCGCTTCTGTAGCAAACCCTTGGTTCCAAAATTCATACCCCAATACATAACCTATAACAGCCGTTTTATTATCATTCAACAAATCAACAACATCAATTATACCAATAAGTTCATTAGTCGCTTGTAATTCTATCCCCCAGCGGTAATCAAACCCTTTTTCTTTTTGGTCTAAATACATTTTTAGCAGAAGCTTCGTTTCGTTGACGCTTTTGTGTGGATACCAAGTACAGTATTTTGCCACTCTTTCGTCATAAGTCCATTTTTTAAACATCGCTTCATCATCCACCTGCGTTAACGGTCTTAATAATAATCTATTAGTTTTTAAAATATTCATAATAACCTCCAAAAAATAAAACTGTTAATAGCTTTATGCCATTAACAGTTAATAAAAAAAGTTAAATTCTTTTCATCACACGTTTAGGCACAAAGCTGAATAAGCCTGCACCTAAAAAGATACAAGCTTTCATCGCATACGTCGCATGATGATAAAAAACATACCATTATCCTCCACTGAAATTTTTCTTATAATAACACCAATCAAAGATAAAGTCAACCATTGAATTCTATAAGCATACAATTTCAAACGAGTCAACCCTCTCTAAACACTATTACTGTAACATATTATGAAAATTTCATCACCGAAAAATGCAAATTTTCTATCGATAATTTAAATAATAATCTAAAGTTTAAATATTAAAAGACTACACCACTTAATTAGTGAGGTAGTCTTTTTACATTTTTATAAAACAAAACTGGCACCACTTAAAAAGCGATGTCAGTATGTTGCTTAAAATTTGATTTTAAAAAGCATAGTTGCTCTTTTTAACTGTCTGCACAATTTGCAACAGTTCACGAAGCAAGAGATTTTTGATTTATTTTACAATGCCTTTTTTAACGGTGTAGGTCTTGCCGCTAATCTTCACTTTACCAGAGAACTTGAGTTGAGCAATACCCTTCTTTACATAGTACTTCTTGCCGTTGTACTTAACGATTGCAGTAGAAGTATTCTTCTTACCACTCTTTACATAGTACCAAGTACCGTTGTACTTAACAAGTGTAGTAGAAGTGTTCTTCTTACCACTCTTTACATAGTACCAAACGCCATTGTACTTAACGAGTGTAGTAGCGGTGTTCTTCTTACCGCTCTTTACATAGTACCAAGTACCATTGTACTTAACGAGCGTAGTAGAAGTGTTCTTCTTACCATCCTTTACATAGTACCATACGCCATTGTACTTAACAAGTGTTGTCTTAGTGGATTTAACACCCTTTTCAACATAATACCATTTACCGTTATATTTAACGAGTGTAGTAGCTGTTGTCTTAAGACCGTTCTTTACGTGGTACCACTTGCCATTGTACTTAACTAATGTAGTAGCTTCCGAAGCAAACTTACCATCCTTAATATAGTGCCACTTGCCGCCAATCTTTACAAGGCTTGTGATATCAGACTTAACGCCGTTTTCATAGTAATAGGTTTCGCCGTCTTCTTCAATTAAGTGTTGACCTAATACCTCACGCTCAGCTTTACAAATATCGCAATATTTATCAGCCACGTGGGTATAAGAATGGTCGCCTGTTGCCTCAATTACAGTATTTTCATTTTGTTTAGCACCACAAACGGTACATTCTTCGTGTTTGCTACCATTTACACCGCAATTTTCTGCTTGGTCGATAATCCACTCATAATCGTGATTAATTACTCTTTCATGTTCGCAAACATTACACACTGTATCACAAGCGTTATCATAGGTATGGTCACCTGTTGCAAGAATTGCTGTATTTTCGTTTTGCTTAACACCGCAAACAGTACATTCTTGGTGCATTGTGCCTTCTACACCGCAATTATTTTGCTTGTCAATTATCCATTTATAATCGTGGGTAATTGTTCTAGTGGTCCCACAGTTGTTACAGGTAGTATCGCAATTATCGTCATACTTATGGGCTACAAGTGGAGATCTTTTTTTGCCGCAAGCATTACAAATTTCATCACAGTCGGTATCGTAAATATGAACTACAGTACGAGGCTCACCGCAAATAGTACAGTTAACATCACAGTTGTTATATTTATGTGTACAAGTAGTATTGGGAATTATTTCCATTAAATTATCCTTAAGCTCGGGATAAGGATAATCGGCATTGCCGCCCATAGTCCAAACAGTAGTAAAGTTGAAGCCTTTTAAATTAGAAGCTACCTTAAGCTTTGATGCGCTACAGAATTGTGTGCCTGTCGAACTACCTTCGTATACACCCACTAAGCCTGTATAATAGGTGTTGCTGATTGCGTCACCATTGTAACTAACTATTCCGCCAGTCTTTTCAGCTATAATTTCGCCAATATTATAGCACCGCTTTATCGAACTGTAATAAGCCGCTTCACCTGCAATACCTCCAGCTCTATAAATAGCCTCTATTTTACCTGTATTATAGCAGTCTTCAATAGAACCCATTAACAAAGCGACAACACCTGCTATAATAGTCATATTTGAGTTATCAATTAGAGTTAAATCACCTGTATTGAAGGATTTTTTAACAGAAGCCGAGGAATTAGCAGAACCAATTATACCACCGACATCCACCTGGTCGCTCGAATTTGGGCAGTGAGAATCAACTTTGATTTTACCATAATTGCCTGAAAGTGAAACTGAACTGCCGTCAGCAGCACCAACAATACCGCCAATTGACAATCTATTTGCTGAGTTTTCACTTGTTGCGTTTATATTAATTTCGCCCTTGTTATATGCCTTTTCTATGGTTGCATTATTACTGTTACCTACAATTCCGCCAATTTCGGCATCCGAACGGTCAGAGTCTTTTGTTGCAAAATCTAAAATAAAATTAGCATTATTAGTAACATTTGAAAGGTTACCGCCTGACTTACCTATTAAAGCGCCTATATAGGTATTAAACAAATTCTTATCAGAGGTTATTTTAAATTCACC
>JAZORK010000078.1:0-6129 GCA_045656485.1 Acutalibacteraceae bacterium
CCCTTCCTTGTCTATTGACAAATTTAACAAAAAGTAAAAAATGTCGTAAATTCGACAGAAAGGAAAGATTTTTATGGTAAAATTTTATATTGTAAACAATAATCAAACTCGAAATCCCGGACTTCATCACGAAGTTCATACTCTTGAACATGCTAACGAATTAGGTATAATGAATAAAACCAATTTAGGTTATTTTGCGACCGAAGTCGAAGCGGTAAATAGAGCAAGAATATATTATTGGGATGCAGATGGATGTGCTAATTGCTGTCCGAAAGCTCATAAAGGATAATAGAACGGAAGTGCATCGTGGCAACAAAGTTGGAGAGCCAGTAAAAACGTCAGTGATGATATGGTTCTTTAAAATATCTGCTAAAGTTCTATAAAATATCAAAAACAGTGATTTTACCGAATATCGATAAAATCACTGTTTTTCTTTAAATGAAAATTAAATCTTCGTTTACAATTTCTATAGCGCATTGGCGGATGTTGTTCATCCGTGCTATCCATTCCATTTGATTCTCTGCTGTTAGTTGTTCTGTAACACCTTCGGATTTTTTGAATTGCTCGATTAAAGTATCAAACATTTCTTCCGCCTGGGTGTTGATTTCGGCAAGATGAGTGTAGAGGGTGCCATTAATCGTCAGTTTTGTATGTAGCAATTTCTTATGTTCACGGATATAGTCGAGATAGCGTTCGCCCCACACACCAATGTTTGTTTTGGGGAGTTTTAGGCAAGGGATGTAGTAGTCTCCGTTTAGTTCATACCATAAGCCGCTGCTTTCATCAAAAATATATTTTTCCATTGTTATTCTCCTAGTAAATTTTTATTAGCTGTTTTCAAATTTTTTTTGAAAAATTAGCATGTAGCAGGGTGCTTTTTACTAGTGAATCCAAAAATATTTTTTACTCCATTTTTACTCCATTTTCTCATGGAATTATATAGAGTTGTATGAAATTGTATATTTTTCGGTTTCTCGAAAAACGCCGTATCTATGGGCTTTTATAAGCATTTATGGGATTTTTAATGAGTTATGAAATTTGGCTTGCGAGCAACCATACCTAGTTTCATTTATTTTCATATCTCCTTTATTTTTCGTCGTTTTAGGTTTTGGCGTTTCCATTTTACACCATTTTTGCAGTAATGGTGTGCATACATAGAATATTATAATAGTTTAATAATATTTTATCAAGTAAAAGTTTATTTTAAAAAACAAATAAAAGTTTTGCCTTTTTGTTAAATTTATAATATAATAAAATAGAAATATTTTAAGGAAGTGTAATTCATGAAAACAAAATACACAGTGCCCCTTACTAAAATTATTAAAGAATTCTCGCTTGAAAGGTTATATACCCCGACTAATTTAGAAGAATTGGTTATTTCTTCTAATGAAGTTAATAGACCGGGGCTTCAAATGGCGGGATATTTTGAATATTTTGATGAAACGCGTATTCAAATTATCGGCAAAGCGGAAGAAAGCTTTTTGTCAAATTTGACCCCCGAAAAAGCAAACGAAAGAATGGAAGATTTGTTTGCTCACAAGCCTTCGGCGGTGGTTATTTGCCGTAATTTAAAATTTTCGGATGAATATGTTAAAATGGCAGAAAAGTACGATGTTCCGCTTTTCCGTACTTCTGTTTCAACATCTTCCTTTGAATCGGCCCTTATTGCTTTTCTCAATGTAAACTTAGCGCCACGCATTACACGCCACGGTGTTTTGGTTGAGGTTTACGGTGAAGGTATTTTGCTTTTGGGTGAAAGCGGTGTAGGTAAAAGTGAAACCGCTATTGAGCTTGTTAAACGTGGTCACCGTCTTATTGCTGACGATGCGGTGGAAATCAGGCGTGTTTCGGTTAAATCGCTTGTTGGTACTGCGCCCGATAATATTAGGCATTTTATCGAGCTTCGTGGCATAGGCATTATAAACGCTAGCCGTATCTTTGGTGCGGGTGCTGTAAAGCTTACCGAAAAAATCGACCTTATAATCAATATTGAACAATGGGATGTTAATAAGGCTTATGATAGAATGGGTCTTGAAGAGCAAACCACAACAATTCTTGATTTGCCGATACCATCCCTTACAATCCCTGTAAAACCGGGTAGAAACCTTGCGGTTATTATTGAGGTTGCGGCTATGAACAACCGCCAAAAGAAACTTGGCTACAATGCGGCTGAAGACCTACTTAAAAAGCTAGGTATGACCGATGATATTAGTGGTGAGGGTAACTCGGTAGACCCATTTTAATTATATTTTAGGAGTAGTTTATGTCTTTATCAGAATTTTGTTTGCAAAATAAAATAGCTTTTAAAAAAGACGAAATAATGAAAAATCACACAAGCTTTAAAATTGGCGGCAAGGCGGATTTTTTTGTGAGTCCTGCTAATAACGATGAATTAAAAGCGGTGATTATGGAGACAAAGCGCTTAAAGGTACCCTATTTTGTAATTGGTAAAGGCTCTAATTTGCTGGTGTCGGATGATGGTATTGAAGGTGTGGTTATAAGCCTTGCAGGTTTTGATAAGATAACCATTTGTGAGGATGGCGTGACTGCGGGTGCGGGTGTTACATTGGCTAGGCTTTGTACCTGTGCTTGTGAAAGCGGCCTTTCGGGGCTGGAGTTTGCTTACGGAATTCCAGGTAGTGTGGGTGGCGCACTTTATATGAATGCGGGCGCATACGGTGGCGAAATGTCGCAGGTGGTAGCATCGGCTACTGTGCTTAAATCGGATGGCGAAATTGCGGAAATTGATGCTAAAGATATGAACTTAGGCTACCGCACAAGTGTTTTTAAAACTAATGGTGATATTATACTTTCAGTAAAATTTGGTCTTAAAAAGTGTGACATTGCCGAAATAAAGACTCAAATGGATGATTATTTGTCTCGCCGTAAGGAAAAACAACCGCTTGAATATCCGTCGGCGGGTAGTACCTTTAAACGCCCGGTGGGGCATTTTGCAGGTGCACTTATTGAAAAGAATGATTTAAAAGGTGTTTCAGTTGGTGGCGCTATGGTAAGCGAAAAGCACGCAGGCTTTGTTATTAACTACGATAATGCTACCGCAAAGGATGTTTTGTCCCTTATGCAAAAAATAAAGGATACTGTTTTAGAAAAAGACTCAGTTGAATTAGAACCCGAAGTTATTTTCGTGGGAAGGAAGTAATTATGCAAAAGTTAATCGATGCTTTTAACAGCCTTAATATTGATGGTATGCCCACACTTACAAAGCTTTACGGTCATAAGGGCGATTTCGTTAATTTAGAATGTGAATTGCCTAATGGTAAAAGAGCAAAAATCCTTGACGACAGCAAAATGTACTACGTTGCCGAACTTCACAAGGAAAACAGTGAACGTTGCTTTGGGCTGGTTACCGATAAAAAACAATTGGCTGTCTTTGAATATTCCGCTGGTGGTAAGGATTCAAAGCTTATAATTTGGAAAAGGTTATAAAATATGTCTTTTTGTGCTGATGTTAAAAATGAACTTATAAATATAAGGCCGTCCGCCTGCTGTAAACCTGCTTATATATATGGTTTTATGCTTTTCGGAAGGTCTTTTTCGATTAAAAAAATATCGTTACAAACGGGCAATCAAAACGTTGCGAAGGAATATGCTGATATTATAAAGTACACCTACAAAGCACAGGTTGATATTACCTGTGGCGGTAGTGTGCGCCCTACATATAAAGCCGAGGTTAAAAGCGAAGCGGACAGGCTTAAAATTTTGGCGCTTATTGATTTTGGTATAAGCGAAACTGTTATTGACCGAAGCCTTTTTATTAGAGAATGCTGTGCGCCAAGCTTTATAAGGGGCGCTTTTTTGGCATGCGGTAATATTAACGACCCCGAGAAAGAATACCGTGCCGAATTTTCGGTTAAAAACGAAGCTTTGGCGGATGATTTTAATTCGATTTTGGCGGAATACGGTATAATGATGAAAAAAACCACTCGCGGTAAGGCTTACGTGCTTTACACAAAGGATAGCTCGGTTATTGAAGATTTGTTAACCTTGATGGGTGACACACTTCGCTCTTTGGATGTTATGGATACCAAAATTATGAAAAGTGTTAAAAATAACACCAACCGTGCACGTAATTGCGATAACGCCAATATAGATAGAATGCTTGCGGCTTCACAAAAGCAGAGAACTGCGATTGAATATTTAGAAAAAACCGACCGATTATATAGTTTGCCAAGTGAACTTTTGGAAGCGGCGTTGCTTAGAAAAAATAACCCCCAAGCAACCCTAAAAGAACTTTGCAAAATTTCTACTACAGCGATTACGGTGTCGGGACTTAATCATAGACTTAAGCGAATAATTGAAATTTACGAGAGGGAAAACGGCTGATTTGTAAAAGGCTTCTCCTTGAGGTGAAGGCTTGAAAATGGGATGTTTATAAAGATTGAAAAGTTGATTTGCAAGGCGGGAGAAAAGTATGATAAAAGTCATGGATAGTAAATGGGGAAAGCGGATTGAAGATGCAGTGGCTTTCAGAATAAATTTTCACTCTTTGGTCTATGGTTATGGCGATAGGGGACTCGACGATTATTATACATACTGTCCAAAATGCGGTAGAGAAACACAGTTTAAAGATTATGAGGTTCCCCGCTCGAGTTGCAAAAAGGAATACGGTATTTTAGACACATATTATTTTGGTGTTAATGAAGGAATCCGAAACTTATTGATAGACAATTTTGAGGATATAACAGAAGCTGATTTCAGACCCGTAAGAAACAAAGCGGGAGATATAGTTTATTATCAAATAATCCCTCAATACGTTATGCTTCCTATATCTTCGGTAAATGCTTGGAAACCACTAAAAGCTTGTCCGCTGTGTAGTTCTTTAGAATACAAAGAAGAAAAAGAATTTCGAAACGAAAATGATGAAAAATATTTATTTATCACACCCGAAGCGCTAAAGGATATTAAAAGCATTAATAGAACATACGAAGAACTGGGATTGTTTCATCCTGAATATATTGTAAGTAGAGAAGTTTATGACTTCTTATCAGAAAAATATCCTAGAATGCAATTTAATCCTATGTTTTTAAAAGACCCTTCTACCGATTAATATGGGAAAATATAGGGGAGCTGTTTATATTATAATATCAAAAAAGGCTTCTCCTTGAGGAGGAACTGTCACCGAAAGGTGACTGATGAGGTGGTTTGTACGGCAAAATGAAAGTATTTCCACCTCATCCACCACAAGCGGTCCTCCTTCTCCTCAAGGAGAAGCCTTATTAAAAACCAATAATAAATTTGAAAGGTGGTTGGATTATGGACTTTACGCATTTGCATTTGCATACCGAGTATAGTTTGCTTGACGGTGCTTGTCGCATTAAAAATTTAATAGATAGAGCCTGTGAACTCGGTCAAAAAAGTATCGCCATAACCGACCACGGCGTAATGTATGGCGTTATTGATTTTTACAAATACGCAAAGGAAAAAGGTATAAAGCCGATTATCGGTTGCGAAGTTTACGTTTCTACCCGAAGCCGTTTTGAAAAACAAAAGGGCTTAGACGGATATAGGCATTTGGTGCTTTTGTGTAAGGATATTAAGGGATATCAAAACCTTATAAAATTGGTGTCCGCTGGCTTTACCGAAGGTTTTTACTCAAAACCACGTGTTGACCACGAACTGCTTGAAAAATATCACGATGGTATAATTGTTTTGTCGGCTTGTTTGGCGGGCGAAATCCCCCAATTTTTGCTTAAAGGCAATTACGAAGAAGCCAAAAAAACTGCACTTTGGTATAAGAGTGTTTTTGGGGATGATTTTTATTTAGAAATTCAAGACCATGGAATACAGGAGCAAAAGCTTACTAACCCCCAAATTATTCGCATTGCAAATGAAATAGGTATACCTCTTGTTGCCACTAATGATGTGCATTACGTAAATTACGAGGATTATAAGGCGCATAAGGTTTTGCTTTGTGTTCAAACAGGCAGTAAAATAACCGAAGACAATGCTTTAGAATTTAAAACAAACGAATTTTATTTGAAATCAGCCGAGCAAATGGCGGAACTTTTTGGCACAGTGCCCGAAGCGATTGAAAACACCGTAAAAATTGCCGAAAAATGCAATTTGGAGTCTGAATTTGGCAAAATAAAGTTACCGCATTTTGATATT
>JAZORK010000079.1:0-8865 GCA_045656485.1 Acutalibacteraceae bacterium
GGTTATAAGACTTGAGCAAAATTATCGTTCTACCGCTAATATTCTTAATGCCGCAAATAAGGTTATTTCAAACAATTTGGGTCGTAAGGGCAAAACGCTTTGGACCGACAACGGTGATGGTGAAAAAATCACCGTACATACCGCTGAAGATGGCATTATGGAAGCACGTTTTGTTGCTGATACAGTGCTTGAAGAAATTTCTAAAGGTGCAAAATATTCGGACAACGCCGTTCTTTACCGCATAAATGCTCAATCAAATACTATTGAAAATATGTTTATGCGTACAGGTATACCTTATAAGGTTGTGGGCGGCACCAGGTTCTATGACCGTAAGGAAATTAAGGATGTAATTTCTTACTTGCACCTTATAAATAACTATAAGGATGATATTAGACTTCGCAGAATTATAAACGAGCCTAAAAGAGCTATTGGTAACACTACACTAGCAAATGCTTCGCAAATTGCGAACGAGCTTAAAATAAGTGTTTTTGAGGTTTTAGCACGTGCGGATGAATTTGCTGCTCTTTCACGTGCGGCAGCAAAAACAATGGCTTTTTGTGAGATGCTAAATTCGTTGATAGATTTTGCACAAACTAATACCATTAGCGATTTGTTTGACAAAATGTTAGAAGTGACAGGCTACAAGCTAATGCTTGAAAATGAGGGCGAGGAAGGTCACGACCGCCTTGAAAACGTTAAGGAATTAGCCTCTAACATTAAGCAGTATGAGTTTGAAACCGATAACCCGACCTTGGCCGAGTTTTTAGAGCAAATATCTCTTATAAGCGATATTGATTCATTAGATAACGATAGTGATAAGGTTACTTTAATGACTGTCCATTCAGCTAAGGGGCTTGAATTTCCTAATGTATTTCTTATCGGCTTAGAGGAGGGTATTTTCCCGCCTAATCAGTCAATTTACGGCGGTAATGATGAAATCGAAGAAGAACGCCGTTTGGCTTATGTTGCAATTACACGTGCAAAACGTAAGCTTGTTATTACGCACACCCTTTGCCGTATGCTTTTTGGTAGCACTATGCGTAATTTCCCATCAAGGTTTTTAAAGGAAATACCCGAAGAACTATGCGTGAAATCGGGTTATATGCCTAAAATTTATCAAATTAAACCTCAGCCTACATTTGAAAAGAGTAGAGCTGGAACATCATCTCTTGGGGCACAAAAGACCGAAAAGGTTAATGCGGTTTACAGTGTGGGACAAACTGTGGAACATAAAACCTTTGGACAAGGTATGATAATTTCGGTAAAGCCGATGGGCAACGACTGTTTGTTAGAGATTGCATTCGACAAGGTTGGTACGAAAAAGCTAATGGCAGGTTTTGCAAAATTAACAATTATTTAATTTGTTATAAGCTTTAGAGTGTTATAATATAAAAAACTATTTTGGGAGACTTAATAATGTCTATTTCAACCGCACAAATCAAATTAATATCTAAAAGTGTTTTAAAAGATAATTATATTAGTTGTGCTATAGTTACAGTGATAATAATGTCGTCGTTTTTTGTATGTTCTAATATTACCGCTGTGTTAGCTTTGGCTTTGGGAGAAGTAGCCGCTGTTATAATTAATTTGCTTATATGCTTTTTGATTCTTGCGCCTTTATGTATTGGTGCTATTAGATATTTTTGGCGCCTTTGCTGTGGTGTTAGGGATAATCCGGTTTGTGTTTTTTACTATTTTTCCTCAAAAAAGGTGTATTTAAAAACTTTGCGCTTTACCGTAATGCTTTGTGCACGTATACTCGCTTTCTTATTTGTATTTTCTATACCTGTTTTTATCGCTAAGATGATTTCAGGCACATGGCTTTACACAGCTTTAGACCTTGCTATTCCAATTTGGACTGTGAATTTTTCGGATGTAACTAACTTTTTGATTTATATTGCCGTTGCATTAACGCTTTTTTCAAGTATTAAATTTTATTTAGCACCTATGCTTTTTGTGGCTGATGAAAATTTGGATGTATCAGAAGTTTTGCATTTTTCGGCAGTAATTTCTAAAAGAACATATTTTGATTATTTGTTTTTCGGTTTTGGATTTTTGGGTTGGATTTTATTATCTCTTTTAGTAATTCCTATGGTTTTCACACTACCATATATTTTAATTGCATACCTTGTTTATTCTTCTTATGCGGTGAGTGCCTTTAATGAAAAAATTTCAAAAATCAATCAAGACGATATACCAACTTATGTAGCAGGTGTTTAATATGAAAAAGGGGATTTTATTTTACATTTATTACTTTTTGGCTTTAGCGGTGATTTTGGTTAACTCGGCGTATCTTATTATTGATAACTATTTTATCAATATTGAAA
The DNA here is from genome assembly GCA_045656485.1 of Acutalibacteraceae bacterium. Lineage (GTDB taxonomy): Bacteria > Bacillota > Clostridia > Oscillospirales > Acutalibacteraceae > UBA737. Next base: position 2,328 of record JAZORK010000079.1, read on the forward strand.
GTGTGCCTGTGGGTGAATACCAGTACAGCAATTTATCACCTAATGAAAGTATTGAACTTAAGGTTTATTATGTTGAATTGCCCGTGGGTAACTCTATTAGAATTACCGAGACCAAGGATAATAAAACAAGAAATATCTTTTGGCAAACAGGCACCGAAAAGGCAAAAATCAAATGGAAAAATAATTCTACAGTAATTATTAACGGTATCGATTTAAACCTTAAGGATAACGAGTTTTTTGATTGCCGTAGCATAAGTTCAATTTTTAACGATGGCTTAATGGGTAGATAAAATGGGGATTATTTTAGCATCGGCTTCGCCGAGAAGAAAAGAACTTTTAGGTTATATTGTGGATGAATATGTTGTTGTGCCATCGGCTGTAGAGGAAATTGTTCCAAAAGGCTTGGCGGTACTAAAGCAACCTGAGTATTTATCTAAAATAAAAGCACTGGATATTGCTAAGCAGTACCAAAATGATATTGTTATAGGTGCCGATACTTCGGTTATTTTTGGTAAAAAGATTTTGGGTAAACCAAAGGACCGTAAGGATGCTGAAAGAATGCTTTTGATGCTTTCGGGCAAGGTTCACAAGGTTGTAACAGGCTGTACTGTTGTTAAAAACGGTGAATGTAAAAGCTTTTCGGTGGTAAGCAAGGTTAAATTCCAAAGGCTTACAAAAGCCGAAATTGAAGCATATTTGAACACCGACGAGCCTTATGACAAAGCGGGTAGCTATGCGGTGCAGGGCAAAGCAGGTGCATTTATTGAATGGATAAATGGCGACTACTTTAACATAGTGGGGTTACCTATCAGCAAACTTAAAAACTATATTTAAAAGCACTCGCCTAAGCGAGAGCTTTTTGCACTTTTAGTAGTAGAATTATAGTGTTCTCAAACCTTTGGGATAGTGGTTTTTGGCTTTGCCGTTTACAACCTTTACACCGCCAAGCGTACAACCGTTAACTGTTACTACTGCCCAACCATTTTCACAATTTACCGATATTTCTTCGCCGTGTAAATATTTTTGAAGCTCTAAGCTGTCGGCTTGTAAATCAATTTTACGGCGAAAGCTTTTGCCTAAAGCCATAAAAAATTGATGATGCGGTTGAATGTAGTTTTTTCTTATTTCACCAATGGTAACACCGCAAGAAAAAGCAACACCCTTAGGTACTGTAAAATTTGGTGTAAAATATACTGCATTACCATTATACATCATTACATCTTCTTGCTTATATTCATAAAGGCAGTCATCTAAAAATTCAAAGACGATTTTTTCTACCTTTTCTTTTGGTTGCGGTTTTTGGGTTGCTTGTACAATTTGTTCGCTTTTGTGGTGTAACACCGCCATAAACTGACCTTCGCCATCACTTAAATGGGGGTAAAAACGCCTGCAGTCATTAATGTTTTCGCATTTGCAGCCGGCAAATGCAACGCCATCGGCAGTTGCGTTTTTAACTTCTTTTTTAACGGGTAAAAGTTCAAAATCGGGGTGGTTTTGAAGGAAGGTATCCACCGTCATTTCATTTTCTTCTAAAGAAAATGTGCAGGTAGCATAGAGAATAGTGCCGCCCGGCTTTAATGCCTTTACGGCTTGTTCCAAAATATCTTGTTGCCGTTCGGCACACATAGAAACGTTTGCTAAACTCCATTCGGTTATGGCGATTTCTTCTTTTCTAAACATACCTTCGCCTGAGCAGGGGGCGTCTACTATTATAAAATCAAAAGTATTGGCAAAAGTTTTTGCAATTTTTTTAGGGTCCATACAAGTGGTAACAACGTTTTTAAACCCTAAGCGTTCTATATTTCCTGTTAAAATTTTACAACGTGAAGAAATAATTTCATTAGATACAAGTACACCATTTTTGCCCAATTTGTTCTTAACTTGGGTTGATTTTCCGCCAGGGGCGGCACACATATCTAAAACACACCAATCGGGGTTAATATCTACACATTCGGCGGGAGCCATTGCGGCAGGCTCTTGTACGTAAATTAACCCTGCGTGGTGGTATGGGTGATTACCAACCTTTTGCGTTTCAAGATAAAATCCATTTTCTACATAGGGGATTTTTTTATTGCCAAAGGGGTTTATTTTTTCAAAATCTTCTATTGATATTTTGTTAAGATTCACCCTAAAGCCTTTAACGGCGGGTTGATTGTAAGTATTTATGTAAGCGTCGTATTGGTCACCTAGTAAGGTTTGCATACGGGCTGCAAATTCGGGTGGGAGTTTTATCATTTGTTGTCTCCATTCATTTCGGTATAAAGCATACACATTGAAACTGCAGTAATGGCGGCGGTTTCGGTGCGAAGAATGCGACTTCCTAGTGATATTGTTTTGCCTGAAAGGGAAGTAAGCGCTTCGATTTCGGCTTCGGCAAAGCCACCTTCGGGACCTATAAAAATACCAATTTTATTGCCGTTTTTAATGGTTTCTAATGCTTCTTTTGTGGCAACCATACCACGCGCGTTTTCATAAGGTACAAGTAATAAATCTAAATCTTTTGCATAATTTAATGCATTTTTAAAAGACATAGGCTCTAAAACGGCAGGTATTACGGTGCGTTTGCTTTGTTTTGCGGCACTTTCGCTAATTGCTTGCCAACGGGTTTGTTTTTGTTTCTTTTTCTTATCTTCTAATTTAACAACACAGTGTGTCATCTCGGTAGGGATAATTTCAAAACAGCCAAGTTCAACACATTTTTGTATTATCCAGTCCATTTTTTCGCCTTTGGCAATTCCTTGGAAAAGATAAATTTTAGTGTTAAGCTCGGTGTTTTGGTAATTTTCTTGCACTATTTCCGCTAAAACGGCATCGGTTGTAAAGTCTTGCAAACGGCATAAATTACTTACACCGTCACAGTTAACTAAAAATTCACTTCCTACCTGCATACGCAAAACGTTTTTTATATGATTATAGTCGCTGCCCGTAATTAAAAATACATTATCTTGTAAATTTTCCGGTTCAACAAAAAAATTAAACATTATATAACTCCTTTAAGAAATATTTCTTAATAATTCAAGTATATATAAGATAAAAACTAAATTCAATATAATTTTGTATTAAATTTTTTAAAGTTGAAATTTGTTGTATTTTGTAATATAATTATTCATATATGTAATGTAGTGGGGGAAATATGAAGAAAAACAAGTCTAAAAAATGGATAAAATTCCGCCATAAAGTCGTTAGAAATATACTATTTGCGACTTTGGGATTATATGCTCGTATAAAATTTAGGATAAAAATTGAACCATTTAGTGAACAGGAAAAACGCCCTTATCTTATTTTATTTAATCATCAAACTTCGTTTGACCAGTTTTTTGTAGGGATGACTTTTAAGCAACCTGTATATTTTGTTGCAACCGAGGACCTTTTTTCAAACGGTATAGTTTCAAAGATTATTAAGTATTTGGTTGAACCTATTCCTATAAAGAAGCAAACTACTGATGTTAAAGCGGTTATGAATTGTATCCGTGTTGTAAAAGAAGGCGGTACAATTGCTATTGCCCCCGAAGGCAACCGCACATATCACGGTAAAACGGTTTACATAAACCCATCAATTGCACCTTTGGCACGTAAACTTAAAATCCCGATTGCAATTTATCGTATTGAAGGTGGCTACGGTGTTCAACCTCGCTGGAGTGACGTTGTTCGCAAGGGTAAAATGCGAAGTTACGTTTCCCGTGTTATTACTCCCGAAGAGGATGCAAATCTTACCGAAGAAGAATTGATTGAAACAATAAGGCAAGGTCTTTACGTTAATGAAGCCGTAAAGGATAGCGAATTTTATCATAAAAATAGCGCCGAATATCTTGAACGGGCGGCTTATGTTTGTCCGTTTTGTGACCTTTCTGAATTTGAAAGCCACGGTGATATTATAGAATGTAAAAAATGTGGTAAAAAGTTCCGTTATTTACCCACAAAACAGTTAGAAGGCATTGGTTTTGAGTCACCCTTCGAATTTTTTGCCGACTGGTATGAATATCAAGAAAATTTTGTAAACAAGTTAGATGTTTTACAATACACCCAAAAACCGATGTATTGTGATACTGCCGCATTTTTTGAAGTAAAACCTTATGATAAAAAAGTTAAACTTTCAAATCAGGTAAGCCTTTCACTTTTTGGCGACCGTATTGAAGTTAAAAATGAAACAGATAATTTGGTATTTTCTTTTGATGAAACCTCGGCAGTAACAGTTTTAGGTAGAAATAAGCTTAATATTTATCACGGCGGTAAAATATACCAAATTAAAAGCGGTAAGCGTTTTAATGCACTTAAATATGTAAATATTTATCAGAGGTATAAAAACCTTAAAACCGAAGATAAGCAATTGACCTTTTTGGGATTGTAAGAATGTAACAGGAGAGTTTTATGCTCTCCTGTTTTTGTGTTGTTGAATTATGTCGTTTTGCTTGATTTTATTATTTTTAAAGTGTATAATTTAGCGTAAGGATGGTGTACTATGGAAGAAAAAAGAAAGTATAAATCGGGTGCTCTTATAAAACGCTTTTTACCTTATTATAAAAAATATTGGCGCACTTTGGTGCTTGATTTGTTTTGCGCTTCGCTTACTACTGTTTGTGAAATAATTTTACCCCTTATTATGCGTGAAATCACAAATGCGGGTATGAGTGATTTGGCTACACTTACAATCCGTTACGTTTTACGTGTAGGGCTTCTTTATTTTGCGCTTCGCATTATTGATTCGGCGGCATATTATTATATGGCATACACAGGTCACGTAATGGGTACTAAAATCGAAACCGATATGCGACGTGACGCTTATTCACATTTGCAAAATTTGTCGGATTCTTATTTTAACAATACTAAAGTCGGTCAAATTATGGGTCGCATTACTAACGACCTTTTTGACGTTACTGAATTTGCCCACCATTGCCCCGAAGAATTTTTAATAGCGGGTGTAAAGGGGATTGTTTCCTTTATAATACTTATGAGTATTAATATTCCTTTGACGGTTATAATCTTTTTGATTATTCCAATTATGTTTTTTGTTTGTAAAAATCTTAATACAAAAATGCGCTCAACTTTCCGCAAACAAAGACAGCTTATTGGTGAACTAAATGCTAGAATTGAAGATTCACTTTTAGGTCAAAAGGTTGTAAAGGCTTTTGCTAATGAAGATGTTGAACGTGAAAAGTTTGAAAAGGATAATATTAACTATTTTGGCATTAAGAAATTGTCTTACAAATTTATGGGTGCATTTGCTACCACAACACGTTTTTTTGACGGTGTAATGTATTCTTCGGTAGTGGTTATCGGCAGTATTTTTATGATAAAGGGCTTTATTAATGCAGGTGACCTTATTGCTTACTTGCTTTATGTTACAACCTTTATTGCAACAGTTCGCCGTATTATTGAGTTTTCTGAGCAGTTCCAACGTGGTATGACAGGCATTGAACGCTTTGTTGAGATTATTGATGCCGATATTGAAATTTTTGACGAACCTACAGCTCGTGATATTGAAAATGCAAAAGGTGATATTGAGTTTAAAAATGTTTCTTTCGAATATCCTGACGACAAAAACCGAGTATTTAAAGACCTTAATTTCAGTATAAAACAAGGTGAAAAAATTGCATTTGTCGGACCATCAGGCGGCGGTAAAACAACCCTATGTAACTTGATTCCGCGCTTTTATGACGTAACCGAAGGCGAGATTTATTTAGACGGTAAGAATATTAAAAATTATACCCTAAAAAGCCTTCGCAAAAGCATTGGTATGGTGCAACAGGATGTTTATTTATTCTCGGGCACAGTTTATGAAAACATTGCCTATGGCAAACCTGGTGCTACTTATGAAGAAGTTATAGAAGCTGCTAAAAAAGCAGGTGCGGATGAGTTTATAACTGCTTTAAAGGACGGCTACGATACCTACGTGGGTGAGCGTGGTGTTAAACTTTCGGGCGGACAAAAGCAAAGAATAAGTATTGCCCGTGTTTTCCTTAAAAATCCACCTATTATTATCCTTGATGAAGCTACAAGTGCTTTGGATAACGAGAGTGAATTTGCGGTTGCAAAATCGCTTAATAAACTGTCGTTTGGTAGAACTACCATTACAGTAGCACACCGCCTTTCTACCATTCGTAATGCCGATAGAATTATGGTACTTACCGAAGACGGTATTGTAGAGCAGGGAACACACGACGAGCTTTTGAAACTCGGCGGTATTTACACCAAATTCAACCAAATGGCAACCGAGCTTGAATAAAATGTTTCGGGAGGCTGTGATATGATGCTGTTATGGATAGCACTATTTTTGCTAATTTTGTGTATTAGGTTTATTGCGCCTTACGACAGCCGTTATATGAATGGAAAGTATGCCACAATAAATAATCCGACACTAAGGTCGCTTTTGATAGATAAAATGGGATTTTTCGATAAAACCGACCGTCGCAAAAAAGATATAAATAAAATTACTATTATTGGGATAGTTCTTTATATTTACGCTGCGGTTGCGGGGCTTTTGTCGGTTTTAAGTTATCTTTTTTTACCTAAATCACAAATAGAACCTTGGGAAATTGAT
>JAZORK010000080.1:0-54530 GCA_045656485.1 Acutalibacteraceae bacterium
GACCACTCACTTTTAAATAAAACCCTTATGGATGAAATTTTACATTTGAAGGAACGTGGATATATACCCATCATTGCGCATATTGAGCGTTACAGCAGAGAAAAGGGATATAGAGCTTTTTTAAAATTTGTTAAAGAAAACAACATTTTAACTCAGGTAAACGCTACATCCTTTTTTAGCAAATATTACAATAGACCTTTAAAAAAATTAATAAAAAATAACCTTGTAACATTTTTAGGGTCTGATGCACATTCTATCGAAGCCCGACCCATTTTAATAAAAACGGCGCTCGATAAAATCGCCTTGCTTTACGGCGAAGCCACAAAACAAAAACTAATCGACAATTCTAATCAGTTGCTTTCACAAATAGCAAAAAAGGAACTTGAAGTATGACATCAAAAACCTTAAACATCAACACAAAAAACGGTGTTACCTATATCACATTTCCCAAACTTGAAAAGTTAGGATTAGTACATCATCTTTTTTCAACTCGTATTGGCGGAGTGAGCAAAGGCAGATATGAAAGTATGCACCTAAGCTTTTTAAACGGGGATAAAAGAGAAAACGTTTTAGAAAACTACCGCCGACTATGTGCTTGCGCAAACATTGATATTAACAATTTGGTTTTATCTGCCCAAACCCACACAAATAATGTGGAAATTGTTACCAAAGCCGACTGCGGCAAAGGCATTTTTAAAGAAAGCTTTTGTGATGTAGATGGACTTATCACAAATGATTCGGGCGTGGCGCTTGTTACCCAATATGCCGACTGCACCCCATTAGTCTTTTGCGACCCCGTAAAAAAGGTTGTTGCCACTTCGCACGCAGGCTGGCGTGGAACGGTTAAGGAAATCGGCAAGGTTACAATCGAAAAAATGGTAGCAAATTTTGGTTCGAACCCAAAAGATATTATCGCAGGTATCGGTCCTTGTATAAATAAATGTTGTTACGAAGTAGACACCCCTGTTTTTGAAGAATTTAACAAGCTTAACTATCTTGATTTAAGCAAAATCTTCACCCCAAAAGGCGAAGGGAAATTTATGCTTGATTTAGTAGAAGCCAATAAGCAAATTCTTCTTAATGCAGGTATTTTAGAAGAAAATTTAGATGTTTCGGATATATGCACCTGCTGTAATGCCGATACACTACATTCCCACCGTGCCACAAAGGGCGAACGCGGAAATTTAGGTCTTATAATTGAATTAATATAGCAAAAAATCAAGGAACAAATAAGTTCCTTGATTTTTTTATTATCTCTATTCCCACTACACATTTAACAAAGCTTGAGACCAAATAAACAAAATATAAAAGCCCATCCATACGGGTAAACAAATTACCAAAGGTGACCGTGCTACCCGCCGCCGAATAAGGGTATGGTAGTTGTGCTGCAAATGGAAACCCAAAAAGCAGTACCGAATTTAAAATACACACCCCGAACAACAAGCACCCCAAAGACAAACCAATTATATTTGCACCTTTTTTAACACCCTCAGCCCTTGCGAGTATAGGCAGTAAAACCGATGGCAATGTAATAGTTTTAAGGTATGGTAGCATTTGTTTAAAAACGGTATTGAAATTGGGTATTTCGTATATAAAAATATTTTTTACATTAAAATCCTTTAAGGTTGCTAAAAAGAAAAGCAGTATTACCCCCAATACCCCCAAAAAGCAAAGTAAGGATAGCTTTAAAAGTAAACTCACCTGCTTAAACGCCGCATAAATTAATATTACCGCAAAGGATAACACAATCAAAAAGGATGGTGTAGTCGGTAATAAATTGCTCTTTATAAATTTTACAAAGGTTATAAAAGCATCGCCTATGCAGTAAAAACTCAAAAGCACGAAAAATAGTGCCGTTAACTTATTTAAGGGGATTAAAAAGCCAATCACAGTAACTATAACCGCAAAAACCGAACACAGCAAAAAGGATAAAAAATTATATTCATTCGCATTTTGGGATGGTGCGGTAATTACTCCATTACCCAAAACAAAAAGAGCTGACAAGCAAACAAAATGCTTATTTAAAAAGTTATTTTCCGCTTTCAAAATAAAGTCCCCCTTCTTTAAGGGAAATTTGGGGTAAATCTGCCTTAAACCCAGAATTAATCAGTTCGAAAAATCGGTTTTTATATGGTTTGTTTTGTTTTATAAGACCCATAATATCATACCCCACACAAGCCGATGACATAGGTTTTGTTTTTAAAAGCTTGTCACAATTTTTAGTTTTCACAAAATATGCCGAAAGGGTTATTTCTTCTTTTAAAGCGTATTCGCAAATTTGCTTTAAATCATCACCCTTTACATTTTCACCCACTACAATAACCCCACAATGCGACAACAAAAGCGGTTGGGTGCATTGGCGCTTTATTTCTACTACCGCTTTATTAATGGTAGCCCCCTCGCCCTTTAACACCTTAAGGCTTTGCGATGTGTTTTCGCTATTTATTATGACCGTTTCATATAAAACGGTGTAATTATTCTCCTTTTTATCGAACCCAATGCTTGAAATTAAATATTCAGGTTTAGACTTTTGGCAACCGCACAAAAAAAGTAATAAAATTATTGCTAAAATACACTTTTTCATTCGTCTTCGTTTCCCTTTCGCACTAGATTATGGTTAAAAAAGGGGCGTTTTTTCATATTATTCCACGAAGCACGGAAAACGGTATCTTTAAGGCTTTGCAAATTAGCCCTTTTAAGCGATAAGGTATAATCCACCCCAAAGGAAGAAAGGGATAATATATAAACAGCCAAAAGCATAATCCCTGCAAAATATCCGTAAAGACCCAAGGTTGCCGAAAGCAAAACTAAGCCTATTCTTAAATAAAAGACGGCAGTTTTAAGGCGTGGAAGCATTAACCCCGCAATACCCGAAAGCGCCACCACAATTAAAATGGGTGAGCTTATAATTCGTGCTTCTACCGCCGCTTGACCTACCACCAAGCCACCTACAATGCTTAAAGCGTGGCCTAAATTTTGGCTCATTCTAATACCCGCTTCTTTTAAAATTTCAAAAACAAGTATCATAGCAAGACATTCGCCCAAAGGTGTGAACGGCACACCGCCTCGCAGCTGCATTACAGTTATAGCAAACTCGGTAGGTAGCAATTGGCGGTGTAAAGTAGATACCGCAATAAAGACCGCAGGTATGCTGATGCTAAGCGCAAAACAAAAATACCTAAGCAACCTTTCAGCCGAGCTTAAAAGAAAATTTTGATAATAATCTTCGTCCGACTGAAAATTTTCACAAAACAAATACGGCACAGTTGCAACCATAGGCGTTCCGTCCACCACAATAGCCACCCTACCCTCTAAAAGCCGTGCCGCAACAATATCGGGTCGCTCGGTAGTGCCACTGGTTTTAAAAAGTGAATATTTATTATCCTTTATTTGCTCGATTATATAGTTGGTGTCTAAAATTCCATCAATATCAATTTTTTTAATCCTGCTTTTAACCTTTTCTACTTGTTTTTCGTTGGCTAACGTTCCTAAATAACAAATAAAAACGGCAGTAGAAGTTCGTCTGCCAACACGAAGCATCTCTACACACAAATCAGGGGTTAAAAGTTTACGCCGTATCATTGCCAAATTAAGAAGCCCTGCTTCTTCAAACCCCTCACGTGGACCTTGTAAAATCCGTTCTTCCTGTGGCTCCATAATGCCACGGGTGCGAAAGCCTTTAACATCCATCATAAGCGCATTTGGACTCTTGTCTATTAAAAGCACCGCTTCGCCGTATAAAATACCCTGCAAAAGCTCGGCTATATTATTTACCTTTTTAACGTCACGTGCAAAAAGCATTTGCTTGCCTATAAAATCGGCAACACAACCGCCCATATTGGAAGTATCCACCGTTACAAGCGGTTTTATAATCGCTTCATTTATTTGCATTGAGTCGGTCATACCGTCCATATAAATAAGGGCGCATTTTATGGGTGTGCCGTTATTCGCTGCGATTTCCTTTACCCTAAAAATTACATCGTTTTTAAAAAGTTCTTTAAAAAAGCTTAAATCCTGCTTTAATTTTCCGCTTAAATAATTATCCTTATAATCATTAATTTGACCTGCCACTAAATCACCACACATATTTTAAATTAGTGTGTGTGAAAATCCTTCTATAATACACATCTTAATCATTGAAAAAATTTTTTGCTATGTTATAATATAATAAAATGAAGTAAAGGAGATATTAAATAATGAAGAAAATACTTTCTATATTATTAGTTTTAGTATTTGTTTTTTCAAGTCTCACCCTTTCAGCCTCTGCAACCACTACAGACACTTCCACTTGTGAAAAGCACGTAGAAGAAATTGTTGTTAAAAAAGCAAGTACAAAAAAGAATGGCAGTGTAAATTTAGTTTGCAAAAACTGTAAAGAAAACATTGTTTCATCCGAATTACCTAAAATTGCAGGTGCTTTTCTTTCTACAGAGGTTTACACCTATAACGGAAAGGAAAGAAAACCCTCTGTAACAGTATTAGACGACCACGGCCTTATATTAACCAAAAATAAAGACTACACCATTTCCTACCCATCCGGAAGAAAAAAGTGCGGTAAATACAAGGTTGTAGTAAAATTCAAGGGTAATTATACCGGCACGAAAAATTTATATTTTAAAATCACATCCGCTAAAACCGAAATAAAATCGCTTACCGTAGAAAGCAAGACCTCATTAAAAGTTAAGTGGAAATCAGTTAAAAAAGGTGTAACCGGTTTTCAAATCCAGTGTAGTACATCAAGCAAATTTAAAGATGGTACCGTTGTAACCAAAAAGATAAAGGGCTACAAGAATACTTCTGCCACAATTAAAAAGTTAAAGAAAAGCAAAACATACTATGTGAGAATACGCTCATATAACACTACCAGTAAAAAAACAACCTATTCTGATTGGTCGGACAAGGTAAAAGTAAGCCTTAAAAAAGATAATTATAGTGTAAAAAAACTTTTAAATTCCGAAAAGCTTAACCCACAGAAAACAAATGATAAATACCTTGACAAACTGGTAACAAAAACCTTTAAAAAAATACACAAGCCTGGTATGACAACCTACGAAAAGGTAAAGGCTTGTTATGATTATCTTGTTAAAAATATGACCTATAAAAGCTCCTTCCGCTTTAATCAAACAGCCGGCTATGTTTCATTTTACGATGGTTTAATTGTTGATAATGCATATCACGCCTTATCAACAAAAACAGGTGTTTGTGATGATTACAGCGCCGCTTTTGTTGTAATGTGCCGCAGAATCGGGTTAGAAGCATATGTTGTTGGTGGCTCGGTTTCTAAAAAAAGTGGCGGTCGCACAGGTCATGCTTGGACCTATATTTTGTTAAACGGCGAAAAATATATATTTGACCCACAAATTCAAACTCATAATTTACATGTTCCATATCATTATTTCGGTAAAACTTACAGTCAAATGGGTAGCACATATAAATTAGTTGCCGGCGTTTACAACGAAAAAGATTTTGCAAATTTCAAATGCCTTAGTTCTAAAGTAACAAAGCGAGATATATCTTGTAAAATCACCGCAACCGGTAAAGATAATTCGGTTTCTTATTCCGCCGACCAGGATGGCTACACTTTAACTGCCTATGCCGATAATTATTTTGACCCACCCATTAAGGCATATGGCAACAACTTTGCAAAAATTAAGTTGAAATTATCTGGCGGCAGTGGTAAATATGAAATACTTTTAGTCGAAAGTAAATCCGAAAAAATCATATATGATAGTGTTTGCAAAAAATCATGCTATTGGGATATAGATTTATCAAAATTCAAATCTAAAACAAACACCTTTGACCTGTATGTATTCGATTATAACGGCGATTATTCTACCTATTTAAAAATAGCAGGAATACAGCTCAAGCGATAGTCAACTAAATAAAAATTAAACTAAAAAAAAACGGGGACCACTTCTTTATAAATGGTCTCCGTTTTAGTAATTATATTGTCATTTGTTTTTATATTCTACATATTCTTCGAGGCACATCCCAAGGTCGTTTATTTCATAAGCTGCCTTTACACCCACAAAACGCCAGTGCCACGATTCGTAAATAACGCCTGTTTTTTCTTGCTTATCTTCAGCATAACGCATTATAAATCCGTAATTCTTAGCATTTTCCTGCAACCATTTATAAGCCTTAGTTTCCTTGAATGAGTGATTAGCGCAGTTTATATCAAGCGCAAGGCCTGTATTGTGTTCACTTGTGCCCGGTCGTGCCACTATTGTTGCGGCAACGTCCTCTGCATTCTCTTTAGCTACACCGTTGTTTATTTGTTTTTGCACCTGTTTTTCAAAAAGCCACTTTTGTGTAGCGTAAGAACGGTAAGGCGACCAAACGCCAATATCAATACCATCTGCCCTTGCATCGTCAAGCATTTCTTGTAAATAGGGCCAAATATCCTTATCTATTTGGGTAAGTGAGCCTTTAATATATTTTTTGGGAATTTCGGTTAAATTACCTTCGTAATCGTAATCTTCAGGTAATGGATTCCAACCGTTTACAAGGGTTAAATTTTCGAACTCAACATCCAAATCGTGCGGCATTTCTTGTGGGAGAGAAACTGTAACCTCACTCGAAGTTACGTCCTGCTCAGAACTTTCCTCCTCGCTTGATTGCTCATCACTTTGGGTTATTTGCGAAGAGGAACTGTCGGTATTATTACTGTCTTTGCCCAATACCGAAACAAAATATATTCCCAACACCATAATCACAACTAAAACAATTACAGCAAGAATTAATCCCAAGGGGTTTTTTCTTTTATTATTTGCCATTTTAAACACCACTAATCATCCAATTTAAGCACTGCCATAAAGGCTTCTTGCGGCACTTCAACAGTACCTAAGCGGCGCATACGCTTTTTACCTTCTTTTTGCTTTTCAAGTAACTTTTTCTTACGGGTAATGTCACCACCGTAGCACTTTGCAAGTACGTCTTTTCGCATAGCCTTTACAGTTTCTCGTGCAATAACCTTGCCCGAAACGGCAACCTGCACAGGCACTTCAAAAAGCTGTCTTGGAATATATTCCTTTAGCTTTTCGGCAATTTTACGAGCACGGGTATAAGAATTATCGGTATGAACAATGAAAGAAAGCGCATCGACCATATCGCCTGCAAGTAAAACGTCAAGTTTCACAAGCTTAGATTTTTCATAACCCTTCATTTCGTAGTCGTAACTTGCATATCCACGTGTACGGGATTTTAAAGCATCGAAAAAGTCGTAAACAATTTCGCCCATAGGCAAAATGTAGTGAATATCCACACGGTCACCCATATACTTCATATCGGTGTAAACACCACGGCGTTCTTCACAAAGTTGCATAATTGTACCAACATATTCGCTTGGCGAATAGATGTGAACATCCGCCACAGGCTCTAACGCTTCGGCAATAATCGCAGGGTCGGGGTAGTTTGTGGGGTTGTCCACCGTGATAGTCTCACCACTGGTTAATGTAAACTTATATTCAACACTGGGGGCTGTGGTTACAAGGTCCAAATTATATTCTCTTTCAAGTCTTTCTTGGATAATTTCCATGTGCAATAACCCCAAAAATCCGCAACGGAAACCAAAGCCTAAAGCGTTTGAAGTTTCAGGCTCGAAAAGAAGTGAAGCATCGTTAAGCTGCAATTTATCAAGCGCATCACGCAAATCGGGGTATTTTGCGCCGTCAGCAGGGTAAATACCACAGAATACCACAGGGTTTACCTTGCGGTAGCCTTCGAGTGCTTGCGGTGTAGGATTTTCAACTAAAGTGATAGTGTCACCCACACGAGCATCCGAAACGGTTTTAATAGAAGCCGCTAAATAGCCAACTTCACCTGCTTCTAAAACGTCGCAAGGCTCCATACACATAGCGCTTTTTCTACCGATTTCTACAGTATCAAAGGTAGCACCTGTCGCCATCATTTTGATAGTATCGCCCGATTTTAGCTTACCACTCATAACACGGAAGTAAACAATAACGCCCTTGTATGGGTCATAATAAGAGTCAAAAATAAGCGCCGAAAGTGGTGCTTCACGGTCACCCGTGGGGGCAGGAATTTCGGTAACGATTTTTTCAAGCACTTCTTCAATATTAACACCTGTTTTTGCCGAAATTAAGGGTGCATTATCGGCAGGAATACCGATAACATCCTCAATTTCACCCTTAATACGCTCAGGGTCGGCAGAGGGAAGGTCTATTTTATTAATAACGGGTAAAATTTCAAGCCCGTGGTCAACCGCTAAATATGTGTTGGCAAGTGTTTGAGCTTCAATACCCTGCGAAGCATCAACAATAAGCACCGCACCCTCACAAGCCGCAAGTGAGCGTGAAACTTCATAGTTAAAGTCAACGTGACCGGGGGTATCTATTAAATTAAGCTCATACTGTTCGCCATCCTTGGCATTATAATAAAGGGTTACAGCGTGCGCCTTAATGGTAATGCCGCGTTCCCTTTCCAAATCCATACTGTCAAGAATTTGCTCCTCCATATCACGCTGTGCTACCGATTCGGTATGTTCAAGCAAACGGTCAGCCAAAGTAGACTTGCCGTGGTCGATATGAGCTACAATACAAAAATTTCTTATTTTTTCAAGCGGAAATGACACTTACATTTCTCCTAACTTTTAAAATTTAACCTATTATACCACATTATTTTTAAATTTACAATTTATTTATAACATTTATAGCAAATTTCTTGACAATGTAATATATAAGTGGTAAAATATACGGAGTAAATTAAATCTTTAAACACGGTGCTGTGACGCCGGCAAGATTGTAATATGCATTTATACTGTATAACTCACGGGGTTGTACTGCTTATTGTCATATTCACCTTGCCTTACGGCAGGGTGTTTTTTTTCGAAAGGCGGTAGTTTTATGAATAGCATAATCGGTGCAAAAGTTTACAAAAACGGTAAATTTGAATCTATTGACTTTTCGACTGATTTGGGCGGTGTTGTTGTCGCTTTTAATAATTGTTTTGTTTTCCCGGCTTTTTGTGACGTTCATGTTCATTTAAGAGAGCCGGGTTTTTCATATAAAGAAACCATTAAAAGCGGTACTTTAGCTTGTGCTAGGGGCGGTTATACTGACGTTTGCTCAATGCCAAACCTCAACCCCGTACCCGACAGTGCCGAGCACCTACAAGCACAGCTTGATATTATTGAAAAGGATGCGGTTATAAACGTTCACCCTTACGCTTCGATAACAGTCGGTCAGCTGGGTGAAAAGCTATCCGACTTTGATAATTTAAAACACGCTTTTGCCTTTTCGGATGACGGCAGGGGCGTTCAGTCGGAAGAATTAATGCGTAAAGCAATGCTAAAAGCCAAAGAGCTTGGCAAAATAATCGTAGCCCACTGTGAAGATAATAGCCTTTTACACGGCGGATATATTCACGACGGCGAGTATGCTAAAAAACACAACCATAAAGGAATTTGCAGTGAGAGTGAATGGGGACCCATAAAACGTGATATTGCCTTAGCAAAAGAAACGGACTGCAAATACCACGTGTGTCACATATCGACTAAAGAAAGTGTCGAACTTATAAGACAAGCCAAAGCCGACGGTGTGGACATCACCTGCGAAACCGCACCCCACTACCTTGTGCTTACCGATATGGACTTACAAGAAGACGGCAAATTTAAAATGAACCCACCGCTTAGAAGCGAGGAAGATAGGTTGGCACTTATTGAAGGCATTAAAGACGGCACAATAGATATGATTGCCACCGACCACGCACCGCATAGTGCCGAAGAAAAAGCTAAGGGGCTCGAAAAAAGCGCTTTCGGTATAGTCGGTATAGAAACTGCCTTCTCGGTTATGTATACCTACCTTGTTAAAACGGGTATTATAAGTTTAGAAAAATTAATTGAAATTATGGCTATAAACCCACGCAGCCGCTTTGGTATTAAAGACAGTGGCTACACCGTATGGGATTTAGATAAAAAGTTTGTGGTTGACCCTAATGAATTTCTTTCAATGGGCAAAGCTACACCATTCGAAAATTACGAGCTTTACGGCGAATGTAAACTAACCGTGCTCGGCGACAGTATAAAATACATTAAGGAGTAATGAAACATGGCAAAGAGAACAGACTTAAAGAAAATTTTGATTATTGGCTCAGGCCCTATCGTTATAGGTCAGGCAGCTGAGTTTGACTATGCAGGTACACAAGCTTGCTTGGCGCTTAAGGAAGAAGGCTATGAGGTTGTGCTTTGCAACTCTAACCCTGCTACAATTATGACCGATACTACCATTGCCGACAAGGTTTATATGGAACCTTTAACACTCGAATTTATAGCAAAGGTTATCCGTTATGAAAGACCTGATGCTATTGTTCCCGGTATTGGCGGACAAACAGGTCTTAACCTTGCTATGCAGTTGGAAGAAAAAGGCATTTTAAAGGAATGCGGTGTTGAACTTTTAGGTACTAGTAGTGCTAGTATCGAACGTGCAGAAGACCGTGAAATGTTTAAAGAACTTTGCGAATCTATCGGCGAGCCTACCATTCCCTCACGCATTACCTACTCCTTAGAAGAAGCAAAAGAAGCCGCAAGTGAAATCGGCTACCCCGTAGTTTTACGCCCTGCATTTACCTTGGGCGGTACAGGTGGCGGCTTTGCTTATAACGAACAAGAGCTTATCGAAATCGGTCTTAACGCATTCAAGCTTTCCCCTGTTCATCAAGTTCTTATTGAAAAGAGCGTTAAAGGCTATAAGGAAATTGAGTTTGAAGTAATGCGTGACGGTAACGATAACGCCATTACCATTTGCGGTATGGAAAATATCGACCCCGTTGGTGTTCACACAGGTGACTCTATCGTTGTAGCTCCTATTATGACACTTAACGACCACGACCTTAAAATGCTTAACGATAGTGCTATTAAGCTTATTCGTGAGCTTAAAATTGAAGGCGGCTGTAACGTTCAGTTTGCACTCAACCCCGAAAGTAGCGAATACTACCTTATCGAAGTTAACCCCCGTGTATCACGTTCATCTGCATTGGCTTCAAAAGCAAGTGGTTACCCCATTGCACGTGTTACCGCTAAAATTGCCGTTGGTATGACATTGGACGAAATTGCCATTGCTAACACCACTGCCGCATTTGAACCAAAACTCGACTACATCATCACAAAGCTTCCCCGCTTCCCATTTGATAAATTTAATACTGCTTCTAACATTTTAGGTACACAAATGAAGGCTACCGGTGAAGTTATGGGTATCGGCTCTACCTTAGAAGAAAGTATGCTTAAGGGTATCCGTTCACTCGAAATTGGTATTAACCACCTTTATCACCACAAGTTTGACAATATGACCGACGACGAGCTTCTCGATTATATTGCCGAATTCAGAGATGATAACCTTTTCGCTATCGCTGAGCTTTTATACCGTGGCGTAACAATTGAAAAACTTCACGAAGTTACAAAAATTACCGCTTTCTTCCTTGAAGCTATTAAACGCATTATTGATATGGAAAAAAGCCTTAAAGAAAACCCCAATAACTTAGAAGTGCTTACCGCCGCTAAGAAGATGGGCTTCTCTGACAAATATGTTGCAAGAATGTGGGATTGCAAGGAAATTGACGTTTACAACTTCCGCCGTGAGCATAAGTTATACCCTGTTTATAAAATGGTTGATACCTGCCACACAAATGCATATATCCCCTACTTCTATTCTTCTTATCAAGGTGAAAATGCTTCTATCCTTACCGACAAAAAGAAGATTGTAGTTTTAGGTGCAGGTCCTATCCGTATCGGTCAGGGTGTTGAGTTTGACTATTCAACCGTTCATGCCGTTACCACCATTAAAAATTCGGGTTATGAAGCAATCATTATTAACAACAACCCCGAAACTGTTTCTACCGACTACACCACCGCTGATAAACTTTATTTTGAACCTTTAACTCCCGAAGATGTTATGAACATTATTGAGTTTGAACAGCCCGAAGGTGTTATCGCTTCTTTAGGTGGTCAGACTGCTATTAACTTGGCAGAACCTCTCAGAGACCGTGGTGTTAAGATTATCGGTACCGACTGCGACGCTATCGAACGTGCCGAAAACCGTGACAGCTTTGAAAAGATTTTGCGTGAGCTTAACATTCCCCAACCCCAAGGTAAAGCAGTTACCAAGATTGAAGACGGTATTGCTGCCGCTAAGGAAATCGGCTACCCTGTGCTTGTTCGCCCCTCATTCGTATTAGGCGGCCGTGCTATGCAAATCGTTGCTGATGAAGAACAATTAAAGCACTACCTCAAAACCGCGGTTGAAATTGACGAAGACCGCCCCGTGCTTGTTGACAAATATATTCAAGGTAAAGAAGTTGAAGTTGACGCTATTTGCGACGGCAGAGACGTATTTATCCCCGGTATTATGGAACTTGTTGAACGCACAGGTGTTCACTCTGGTGACTCAATCAGCGTTTACCCCGCATTCAGCATTTCTAACAAAGTTAAGGGCACAATTTTACAATACGCTAAGAAATTAGGTCTTGGTATTGGTATCGTTGGTCTTTACAACATTCAGTTTATCGTTGATAAGGACGAAAACGTATTTATTATCGAAGTTAACCCCCGTTCTTCAAGAACTGTTCCCTTCCTTTCAAAATCTACAGGCTACAGCTTGGCTGACATTGCAACCGAAGTTATTTTAGGCAAATCCTTAAAAGAACAAGGCATTTTCGACATCTACCCACAAGAAAAAGACCGTTGGTATGTAAAAGTTCCTGTATTCTCTTTCAATAAGATTCGTGGTCTTGACGCTTATCTCTCTCCCGAAATGAAGTCCACCGGTGAAGCAATCGGCTATGACGATAAACTCAACCGTGCGCTTTCTAAGGCGTTACAGGCTTCGGGTATGCGTGTGCAAAACTATGGTACTGTATTTGTTACCATTAGCGATAAAGACAAGGAAGAAGCACTCCCCTTGGTTCGCCGTTTCTATAACTTAGGCTTTAATATTGAAGCAACCGTTGGTACTGCAAAGTTCCTTAAGGCAAACGGTATTAACACTCGTATTCTTAAAAAGATTGAAGAAGACCCCGACGAAATCCGTGATGCATTACGCCAAGGTCATATTGCTTACGTTATCAACACCCGTGATATCGAATCAAGCGGTACTGCAACCGATGGCTTCAAAATCAGAAGCTACGCTACCGAAAATAACGTAACAATCTTTACAGCGCTTGATACCGTACGTGTTCTTCTTGACGTACTCGAAGAAACCACCCTTACAATCTCAACTATTGATGCATAAAAACGCACTTTAAGTGCAAATGAAAAAATTAATAATTAATAATGAAAAATTTCGGTATCGGCGTTGCCGATGAATTAAATTCGTGCCGAAGGCGCACCTTAATTATTCATTATTCATTCTTCACTATTCATTTAATGTAGGTGATTATTATGATGACTCAAGGAATTTATGAAATTCTTTACAACTTTGAAATTGCCCCAAATGTTTATAGTATGGTGCTTGCGGGCGATACATCCGCCCTTTTAGCACCGGGTCAATTTGTAAACATTAAGTTAGAAGGCAAGTATTTGCGCCGTCCTATCTCGGTTTGCGACTATAATGAAGAAACCATCACTTTGATTTACAAAGTGGTGGGCGAAGGCACCGAGCAAATGGCTAAAATGAAACAAGGCGAAAAGCTTGACGTTTTAGTAGGTCTTGGCAACGGCTTTAACCCCGAAAAGAGTGGTGAAAATCCACTTTTAATCGGCGGTGGTGTTGGTATTCCGCCCCTTTACAACCTTTGCAAAGAACTAATTAAAATGGGCAAAAAACCCACTGTTATTTTAGGTTTTAACACTAAGGCTGAAATCTTTTACGAAGACGCCTTTAAAAACCTTGGCGCCGAAGTAATTGTAACCACAATTGATGGCTCTTACGGTGTAAAAGGCTTTGTAACTAACGCTATGGACCGTGAATATTCCTACTTCTTCACTTGCGGACCGATGCCAATGTTTAAAGCAATCGAATCGGTTGCTAAAACCAGCGGTCAGTACAGCTTTGAAGAAAGAATGGGCTGTGGCTTTGGCGCATGTATGGGCTGTAGCTGTAAAACAAAGTACGGCAACAAACGTATTTGTAAGGACGGCCCCGTGCTTTATAGGGAGGAAATCGTATGGTAGATACAAGCGTAGTTTTAAGCGGTATTAAAATGGATAACCCCATTATCCCCGCAAGCGGAACCTTTGGCTTCGGCTATGAATTTGCAAATATTTATGATATTAACTGCCTTGGCACGTTTTCTTTTAAAGGTACAACCCGTGATGAACGCTTCGGCAACCCCACACCCCGTATTGCCGAATGTGCGGAAGGTATGCTCAATTCGGTAGGTCTTCAAAACCCGGGTGTTGAAAGGGTTATAACCGAAGAATTACCGAAGCTAAAAGAATGTTTCCACAAGCCTGTTATGGCAAATGTTAGCGGATTTTCTGTTGAAGATTATGCCTACACTTGCGAAAAGCTTGACGGTGAAGACCAAATAGGTTGGTTTGAAGTAAACATCTCCTGCCCCAATGTTCACGGTGGCGGTTTGGCTTTTGGCACAAGCGCTAAAAACGCTGCCGAAGTTACAAAGGCGGTTAAAAAGGTCACCACAAAGCCCGTGTTTATAAAACTTTCCCCCAATGTTACCGACATTGTTGAAATTGCAAAGGCTTGTGAAAGCGAAGGCGCTGACGGTGTAAGCCTTATTAACACCCTTTTAGGTATGCGTATTGACCTTAAAACCAAAAAGCCGATTTTGGCTAACAAAATGGGTGGTTTCTCAGGCCCTGCAATTAAGCCCGTCGCACTTCGTATGATATATCAGGTGTACGATGCCGTAAAAATTCCGTTTATCGGTATGGGCGGTGTTTCTACTGCTGAAGACGTTATTGAAATGATGCTTGCAGGCGCAACCGCTGTTCAAGTAGGTGCTGCAAACCTTGTAGACCCGCTTGCTTGCAAAAATATTATAGAAAATCTTCCACGTGTTATGGAAAAATACAGAATTAACAGTTTAACTGAAATTATAGGAGGCGCTCATAATGGGTAAGGACGTAATTATCGCTTGCGATTTTGCAAGCAAGGAAGCAACACTCGAATTTTTAGACAAATTCACAGGCAAAAAACCTTTTGTAAAAATCGGTATGGAGCTTTTCTATGCAGAAGGCCCCGCAATCGTTAAGGAAATTAAAGACCGTGGTCACAAAATTTTCCTTGATTTAAAACTTCACGATATTCCCAACACAGTTAAAAAGTCTATGGCGGTTTTATCTCGCTTGGACGTTGATATGACAAACCTCCACGCAGGTGGTACAGTTTCTATGATGGAAGCCGCACTCGAAGGCTTAACCCGTCCCGACGGCACAAGACCCTTGCTTATTGCTGTAACACAGCTTACCTCTACCGACCAAGAGCGTATGGAAAAAGACTTGCTTATTAAAGAGCCTATCGACAAGGTTGTTATGCACTATGCTTCTAACGCAAAGGTTGCAGGTCTTGACGGTGTTGTTTGCTCACCCTTAGAAGCAGGCAAGGTTCACGATACCTGCGGCGCAAACTTCTTAACAGTTACCCCTGGTGTACGCTTTGCTGACGGTGACATTGGCGACCAAAAGCGTGTTATGACACCTGCTGAAGCTAAGAAAATCGGTTCAGACTACATCGTAGTAGGCAGACCCATTACCGCAGCCGCTGACCCTGTAGCAGCTTACGAACGCTGCTGTGAAGAATTTATAGGATAGGAGAATAAAAATGGAAGCTTATAAAAGAGAGTTTATTGAATTTTTAGAAGGTGCAGGCGTTTTAAAGTTTGGTGACTTTACTGCTAAATCAGGTAGAAAAATCCCCTATTTTATAAACGCAGGTGATATTAAAACAGGCGAACAAATTTGTAAACTTGGCGAATTTTACGCTAAGGCTTACTTTGAAAAAGTAGGCAACAAAAAAACTGTTCTTTACGGCCCTGCATACAAAGGTATTCCGATTGCAGTATCTGTTGCAGTAGCTTTAGCTAAAAACGGCTTAGACGTTCCCTTCTTCTTTAACCGTAAGGAAGAAAAGGACCACGGCGAAGGCGGTGTGTTTGTAGGCTACAAACCCCAAGCAGGCGAAGAAATCGTTATAGTTGAAGACGTTATCACCGCTGGTACCGCTATTCGTGAAAGCATGGATATTCTTTCTAAAATCGAAGGCACCAAGGTTGCCGCTACATTTGTTATGGTAGACCGCAAGGAAAAGGGCAAAACCGAAAAGAGCGCCATGGCTGAAGTTGGCGAAGAATTCGGCTTCCCTGTATATTCAGTAGTTGACGTTTACGATATTATCGAATACCTTGAAGAAGACGAAAAGAATAAAGAAAACGTTGAAAGAATCAAGAATTATCTTGCTATCAACGGTGCTAAAGAATAACCGAAAGGCAAGTTTTAATGAGAAGTTTAATTGATATTGCAGAATTATCGTTAGAAGAAATTGACTCCCTTTTGGCTACTGCTAATGATATTATTGAAAATCCGCAAAAATACAGCGAAAAGTGTAAGGGCAAAAAACTTGCTACACTGTTTTTCGAGCCTTCTACCCGTACTCGCTTGAGTTTTGAAGCCGCTATGTATGAACTCGGTGGTAATGTTTTAGGCTTTTCGGAAGCTCAAAGCAGTTCTGCCGCAAAGGGTGAAAGTATAGCTGATACTGCAAAAACTGTTTCCTGCTATGCCGATATTATCGCTATGCGCCACCCCAAAGAAGGTGCTCCCCTTGTGGCTTCAATGAATGCAAGTATTCCTGTTATTAATGCGGGTGACGGCGGTCACAACCACCCCACACAAACCCTCGCAGACTTACTTACAATCAAGCGTGAAAAAGGCGGATTCGATAACCTTACAGTTGGTCTTTGCGGTGACTTAAAATTCGGTAGAACAGTACATTCACTTATAAATGCACTTCGCCGTTATAAAGGTGTTAAGTTTGTGCTAATTTCTCCTAAAGAATTAACACTCCCCGACTATCTTAAGGAATCTTTAAAGGCTGATAATTTCGAATTCCTGGAAGCTACCGATTTAGAAACCGTTATGCCCGAGCTCGACATTCTTTATATGACCCGTGTTCAGCGTGAAAGATTTTTCAACGAAGAAGAATATTTACGTCTCAAGGACAGCTATATCTTAACACCATCAAAGCTTAAAAATGCTAAGGCAGATTTAAGCATTTTGCATCCGCTACCACGTGTTAACGAGATTAGCGTTGGCGTTGATAATGACCCACGTGCTTGTTACTTTAAACAGGTGCTTTGTGGCAAATATATGCGAATGGCACTTATTTTAATGCTTTTGGGGGTAGAATAAATGACTGTTGATGAAATAAAGAATGGCATTGTGCTTGACCACATTACCGCCGGTCGTGGTATGAAGATATACTCCCTTTTAAACCTTGGGGACCTCGGTTGCTCGGTAGCACTTATAAACAATGCCGAAAGCAGAAAAATGGGCAAAAAGGACATTATTAAAATTGATGCCGATATTGAAATTAACACCGATATTTTGGGTTATATTGACCCCGATATTACGGTTAATATTATTAAAGACGGCAAAATGCAAGAAAAGAAACGCATTGCCCTGCCCGAAAAATTAACCAACGTAATCACCTGTAAAAATCCACGTTGTATAACTACCACTGAGCAGGAATTACCCCAAATCTTCAAACTAACCGATAAAGAAAACCGTGTTTACCGTTGCCTTTATTGCGAAAGCCAAGCTAAGTAAATTTAAGATTTTAACTCAAACATCAATCACCTCATATAATGATATGAGGTGATTTTTTTGGACCAAAATTTAATAGAAAAATATAAAAACGAAATGCGAAAAATGTATAAATCGGTCAACACACCTGTAAGAGCCACCTTTGCCGAAACTCCGCCACCACCCCCAAAAACTAACTCTACCACAGGCGGTCTTTTAGGTATTGTAACTTCATTTCGCTCACTCTACCCTGTTAAAAATGCCAAAGTAACAATTTTTACAGGCAATTATCCCGATATGCAGGTTATTGACACCGATTTAACCAACGAAAGCGGAAGAACTAAAATTTTCACTCTGCCCACACCCGAAAAGGCACTATCACTAGAAGAAGAAAACCAAACCATACCTTATGCCACCTACAATATGTTGGTTGAAGCCGACGGATATATTAAAAACATACACCTTAATATTCCTGTTTTCAGTACAGTAACTTCTTTACAGCAGTCTAATTTGCTTTTAGAAGAAACCGCAGGGCAAGACAAAAACCCACAGGTTTTTGATGAGTCCCAAAAATATGATTTGTAAGGTGATTGTATGGCAGAAATTTTATCACCCATTATACCCGAAACTATAACAGTACATTTAGGGCCACCCGACTCGGCAGCCCAAAATGTAACTGTTCCCTTTATCGATTATATTAAAAATGTAGCATCAAGTGAGATTTATCCCACTTGGCCCGAAAACGCTTTAAGAGCCAATATTTACGCTATAATCTCCTTTGCTTTAAACCGTGTTTACACCGAATATTACCGTTCGCGTGGGTACGATTTTGATATTACTAACAGTACCGCTATAGACCAAGCCTTTGTGCCCGACCGTGAAATTTTCGAAAACATTGGATACATAGTAGACGATATTTTCAATGACTATATTGTCCGCCAAGGTAATGTTGAGCCCTTGTTTGCCGCCTTTTGCAACGGCACTACTTCAACTTGCGCAGGTCTTTCACAATGGGGGACGGTAAATCTCGCAAACGAAGGCAGAACCCCATTTTCAATTTTGCAAAACTACTATGGTAACGATATCGGCATTGTAAACGATGCGCCCGTCGGCTTTACTGATGAATCCTATCCGGGTGTTCCCTTGCGAGTGGGTGATGCCGGTAACAATGTGCAAATAATTCAAACCCAGTTAAACCGAATAGCCCAAAACTACCCCGCTATACCTAAAATCAATGACCCTAACGGAATTTTCGGTATAGAAACCGAAGATGCCGTGCGAAAATTTCAAGAAATATTCAACCTTACTGTAAACGGAGAAGTTAATAAGGCTACTTGGTATAGAATTAAGCAATATTATAACGGAGTTAAAAGCCTAGCGGATTTAGTAAGCGAGGGTATATCATTAGAAGAAGCCACTATACCGTTTGAGACCCAAATTGCCGAGGGTGATAGTGGAATCCCCGTAAACACCCTGCAGTATTATTTAAGCATTATCGCCTATTTTAACGGTGCCTTAGAGCCCGTGCCAAGAAGCAGCTACTTCGGACCTGAAACGGTGGCGGCAGTTAAACGCTTTCAAGAATTTTACGGCCTTTCCCCCACAGGCATTGTAGATAACGAAACCTGGCAGACCATATCCCGCATTTATACCGAAACCGTAGCTTCACTACCCGCAGGGTACCAAGGCAGCAACGCCAAATTATACCCGGGATTTTTCTTAACAGAGGGTATGCGAAGTGAAAATGTTAAAGATTTACAAACCTATTTAAATTTAATTTCGCAAAACATACCCGAAGTACCGTCTGTTTCGGTTACGGGCTTCTTCGGTGAGCAAACCGAAAACACCGTGCGAGAATTTCAGCGCCTTTTCGCGCTAGAAGTATCGGGTGCAGTCGGGCCTGTTACTTGGGCAACCATAGCTAACCAATACGATTTTTTTAATAACAGGACGTAATTATCAGTTGCATTTTAAAAATAAAGAGTTATAATAATATTATTAATTTAAAATTTAGGAGTTTTATTATGGCAAACACAGGATGTTCGGGCAATTGCAGTTCTTGTTCGCAAAGCTGTTCCGACAGAAAAAACGAAAGTTTATTAGAGCCTTCGGGCGAATATAATAACATTAAACACGTTATCGGCGTTGTAAGCGGTAAGGGTGGTGTTGGTAAATCACTTGTTACCTCATCTTTAGCGGTACTTATGCACAAAATGGGCTATAAGGTTGGTATTCTTGACGCCGATATTACAGGTCCTTCAATCCCCAAAACCTTTGGTGTAAATTCAAGGGCAATGCAAAACGAAATAGGCATTCTCCCCGCCGAAAGCAAGGAAGGCATTAAAATAATGTCTATAAATCTTTTGCTTGACGATAAGGAATCCCCTGTTTTATGGCGTGGGCCTGTTATTGCGGGTGCTGTTAAGCAGTTTTGGCACGATGTTGTTTGGGGCGACCTTGACTACTTGTTTGTTGACTGCCCCCCAGGGACCGGCGATGTACCATTGACCGTTTTCCAAAGCCTTCCCCTTGACGGCATTGTTATTGTAACCTCACCGCAGGATTTGGTTTCAATGATAGTTAAAAAGGCTTATAATATGGCTGATATGATGAAAATTCCCGTGCTTGGTATTGTAGAAAATATGAGCTATGTTGTATGCCCCGAATGTGGCGAACAGTTTAGAATTTTCGGTTCCAGCACCGAAACTATTGCCGAAGAATTAGGCGTTGATTTGCTTGGCAAAATGCCTATTGATATTAGCCTTGCAAAAATGGTTGATAACGGCAATTTTGAAATGTTTGATAACATTTACTTGTCCGACGCCGCAAAACAAATTGATAAAAACTTAAATAAATAATAAAATGAAGGGACTTTTCGTCCCTTCATTTTTATTTTAACACACTCTCTATATTTTGATTTATTTCACACACCAAGGTATGCTCGGCGATTTGATGGTCTACCCCTGCATAAAAGCTGCTTGGCAGTCTTACCGCCATTGTCGAAGAAAAAACCTTAACACTCCCCTGCTTTATAAGCCTTAAAAATTCTAAAAACTCTAAATTTTTTTGCGAAAATTCACAAAAAACCTCGCTTAAAGCCTTTATTTTAACCGGTCTTTTAAGGCTGGATAATTTAAAATTTATTTGGTTAAAGCCATTTGTAACCTCGGTTAAAAATTCTTTAGAATAGCCGTTTATAGCGCTGTAAAATGCATTATTACCCATAAGCAAGGATGGATGCATTGCACCGATTATACTCCAAAAATACATTTGGTTATAAAAGCAGTTTATGTTGCGGTTATAAAAGGGTGCAAAGTTAACTGTTATTAGCAAGTTTTCGGGCAAATTTTTAACCCCTAAAACCGCATTTACGTAACGTCCTTCGTATATGTAATGAAACACCGTTTGCTGTAAAACGGGGTACCCTGCAAAGCCTTCAAACTTCATTCTTTCCAGCAAACAAACAAAGGCTTGATTTAATTTTAAAAAACTATTATAAACCGAGTTTGTAAGTTCATTTTCTTTTAAAATCTTACTTATTTTTACAAATTCATCATAAAACACACGAAGGCGGTCTTTAAATTCGGCTTGTAAAACAGCTGTAGTACCACCCGTAAGCTTTAAAAGTGATGCAATATGCCCTATGCTATTCTCACACCAAAAAATCAAAGTTTTCTTTAAAAGTTCGGGCGAGTTGACGTTGCTGCAATTTATAAAATTCATAAAATCACCCCATATCAATGTGATTTTATGCGAAACTAAAACAAAATATAACTTTACTGTTAATTTGCTTGTCATTATATAAAAGATTTAGTATAATAGCCTTTAGTATGTTTAAAAGGTGAGGAAATGAAAAAATATTTATCCATTGTATTAATTTTGTGCATAATCTTAGGTTGTTCGGGTTGCGCCGATATTAAATCCGATTTTAATAGCTCACAAACCTTATCGCCAAACTCGCAGGATGTTAACGCAAGACCCGATAGCACTTCTTCAGAAGAATCTTCCATTACTTCAAATATAACTTCTTCCACCATATCGAGTGAAGCTTCTTCAATAATTTCAAGCGAGAACACACCTACTATGAGCAAAGAAGAGGTTGCAACCAATCCCGCAAATAAGGGCAAAACCTTTGATATTTTATTATCCTTTGCAGGTGACGTTATGCTTGCAAATTCCGACACGACAACCTACAAAGGCAGCTTTACCGAATATACCGATAATAATCCACCCGAATATTTCTTAAAAGCGGTGCAATCGGTTTTCGCTAAGGATGACTTTACAATAGTAAACCTTGAAAATGTTTTAACCGATGAAGAACTTGAAAAAAGCGAAAAAGACCATAGCCCTGCTTACTGGTTTAAAAGCCCTACCGCTAATACAAAAATACTAACCGAAAGCAGTGTCGAAGGGGTTTCGCTTGCGAATAACCACGTGTACGACTATGGCTACAAAGGTTACAAGCACACCACCGATGCTGTAAAGGCGTCAGGTCTTAATTACGGCAATTTTGAAAAGATAATGTACTGCGAAAAGGAAGGCTTTAAAATTGCGGTTATTTGCTACGGTTTGTGGCGTGCTAATGGGGTTCCTGCCATTAAAAATTTAATTAAAAAGGCATCTAAAAATTCCGATTATCAAATTGTTTTCTTCCACGGCGGCAAAGAACGTATTTATGCACCTGAAGAATGGAAAATAGAAGCTTGCCACCAGCTTGTAGATGCAGGTGCTGACCTTATAATAGGCAACCATCCACACGTGCTTCAACCAAGAGAGGTTTATAAAGATACCGAAATTGTTTATTCGCTTGGCAATTTCCTTTTCGGCGGTAATAAAAAGCCGGGCAAAAACACCATTATTTACCAAATGAAATTAACTATTAATGCAAAAACCTTGAAGCTTAAAGCCCAAAAATCTAAAATTATACCCTGCTACGTTTACGATGGCAACTGGAATAATTATCAGCCCTGCCTTATAAAAGACAAAGCCGAAAAGAAACAGGTTTTAGATTTTATGAACGGCAAAGTAAATTCACCTTATTTAAGCTAAAAAACATTGATATTCTAAATAATTTTAAGTATAATATAAAGATAAGATAAAAACTTTCAAAAACGGGGGCGTCTATAATGGATTGCGTACAATTTTTCGAACAAATAAAGGGTAAAAAAATTGCAATGTGCGGTATTGGTGTTAGCAATACCCCACTTATTATGGACTTTTTGAAAAAAGGCGCAAAGGTTTATGCCTGCGACCGCAGAAGCCGTGAAATGCTAGGTGAAATTGCCGACGCTCTCGAAAATGCGGGCGCTATTCTTCGCTTGGGGGACGACTACCTAAACAATTTAGAGGTGGATATGATTTTCCGCACCCCAGGTATGAATTTTCACCTGCCCGAATTAGACTCCGCCCGTAAAAAAGGCATTGCCGTTACGAGCGAGATGGAAGTATTTTTCGATTTATGCCCCGCTACCATTTTTGCTGTAACCGGCTCTGACGGTAAGACCACCACAACCACCCTTATTGCTAAAATGCTCGAAGCCGAAGGCAAGCGTGTTTTTGTGGGCGGTAATATAGGCAAACCCCTACTTCCCGAAATTGAAAATATCACAAAAGATGACTTTGTAGTGGTTGAGCTTTCGTCCTTCCAATTGATTTCTATGCGTAAGAGCCCCGATATTGCGGTGGTTACCAATGTTGCACCCAATCATTTGGATGTACACAAGGATATGGACGAATATGTTGAAGCAAAGAAAAACGTTATTCTTCACCAAAACGCCTTTTCACGCACCGTGCTTAATGCCGATAACGAAATTACAAATAGCTTTAAGCCGTATGTACGTGGTCAGTCACTATCCTTTAGTATGGAAACTCCCCTTAAAAACGGCGCTTGGCTTGATGAAAACGGCGTTATTCACATATCCTACCGTGGTATTGATGCGCCCATTATGTCAAGGGATGAAATTGCAATTCTAGGCGACCACAACGTTGAAAATTACCTTACCGCCATTACTGCCGTTTGGGGTTATGTTGGTGCTGATTCTATTAAAAAGGTTGCTCGTGAATTTAAGGGCGTTGAACACCGTATTGAATTCGTACGCGAAGTTAACGGCGTTAAATATTATAACGACTCTATCGCTTCAAGCCCTACAAGAACTATTGCAGGACTTAAAGCCTTCCCACAAAAAGTTTGGCTTATTGCAGGCGGATATGACAAG
This sequence comes from Acutalibacteraceae bacterium, assembly GCA_045656485.1. Classification (GTDB taxonomy): domain Bacteria; phylum Bacillota; class Clostridia; order Oscillospirales; family Acutalibacteraceae; genus UBA737. Next base: position 23,929 of record JAZORK010000080.1, read on the forward strand.
CATATCCCTTACGAACCTATGGTGCCTTATGTGCTCGACAAAGTTGAAAAATTGCTCCTTTGCGGTGCTACCGCCGAAAAGATTAAAAAGGCTGTTCTAAGCGATAAAAACTATAACGGCAAACCCGAAATTATTGATGTTGAAGATATTGCCGCCGCTGTAGATTATGCTAACAAAAACACCAAAAACGGTGATATTGTCACCCTTTCGCCCGCTTCGGCAAGTTTTGATAAATTCCCCAACTTTGTCGCCCGTGGCAACTATTTTAAGGAGTTAGTAAACAAACTATAATGGAAATTAAGGATTTACTTTTTAAATTATCTTCACTTGATGGCATTGGCAATATTACCGATGCGCAAACAGAAGTTAGTAATATTTTATCAAAATACTGTGAAACTCAAGAAACCCCCGACCATAGCGTAGTAGGTTTTTTAAAGGGCAAAAGCGACTATACAATTATGCTTGATGCCCATATAGATCAAGTGGGTTTTGTAGTTACCAATGTTGATGATAACGGCTTTTTAACCGTTGCAACAGCAGGTGGTATTGATATTCGTGCATTGCCTTCACCCACTGTTACCGTTCACGGTAAGGAAAAAATCAAGGCTGTATTTTGTGCTACACCACCACATCTTTCACAGGGCGAAAAGGAATATACCGACATTGCCGATATTAAATTAGACACCGCTTTGGGCGAAAAAGCTAAGGACATTGTATCGGTTGGCGATTATGTAACCTTTACGACTGAACCTTTTGAATTAAATGATAACCTTGTTTGCGGTCGTTCTTTTGATGACCGTGCGGGTGCAGTTTGTTTGCTTGAAACCGCACGCCGTTTAAGTAAAGTTGAACTTCCCGTAAATGTTGCTTTCTGTTTTTCAACCGCCGAAGAATTAGGCTGTCGTGGGGCTCGTACTGCCACATTTAAGCTAGACCCCAACGAAGCGGTTGCTATTGATGTAACCTTTGGCGACGGACCCGATATTTCGGGTGATGAATCTTGCAAATTAGGTGGCGGTGCTGCTATTGGCATCTCCCCCGCGCTTGACAAGGCTTTAAGTCAAAAGCTTACCACAGTTGCTAAAGAAAACAATATCCCTTATGTGTTAGAAATTATGGGTGAACGCACAGGCACTAATGCCGATGTTATTGGCATTACACGTAACGGTGTTAAAGCAGTTACCCTTTCTGTACCACTTCGCAATATGCATTCGGATGTTGAAATTTTACACACTTCCGACATTACCGCCGTTTGCGACTTGTTAGAAAAATACATCCTTTCGGGAGGTGTTTTTAGTGCTTGATTTGTTAAAACAATTATGTTTAATTGACGCTACCGCAGGTGACGAAGGCAGTGTTAGGGATTTTATAATAAACGAGATTAAAGATTTTTGCGAATATAAAATTGATAATTTAGGCAACATTATTTGCTTTAAAAAAGGCAAAAACAGCCCCTTGAAAAAAGTTATGCTGGATGCCCATATGGACGAAGTTGGGCTTATTATAACATCGGTTACCGATGGTGGATTTTTAAAATTTTCTACCGTTGGGGGTATTGATGTTTCTGCCCTTATGTTCCGTAAAGTTAAAATAAACGGCAAAATAAACGGTGTTATAAGTGGCAAACCTTTCCACTTGTTATCAGTCGACAGCCGTAAAAAGTTGCCTTCCGACAGCGACCTTTACATTGATATAGGCGCTAAAGATAAGGCGGATGCACTCGACAAAATTAGCCTTGGCGACCGTGCGGTAATTACAAGTGAATTTGAAATTTTAGGTGGAAATGTAAAATCTAAAGCACTTGACGACCGCATTGGCTGTGCTACCCTTATTTCACTTTTAAAGGAAGATGCCGACTACGATTTTTACGCCACCTTTACCACAGGTGAAGAAATCGGCCTTAGGGGTGCAAAGGTTGCAACCTTTGCCGTTAATCCCGATAGTGCAATTGTGCTTGAAGGCACACCCGCCGCCGATATTGCCGATGTTCCCTATGAAAAAAGCGTTTGTAATTTAGGGTCCGGTGTTGCGGTATCTTTTATGGACAGGTCCACCGTTTATGATAAGGAATACTATACCGCCGCACTCGGTAGCGGTATTAAATGCCAAGTAAAACGTGCCGTTGCAGGTGGTAATAATTCGGGCAGTGTGCATTTATCACGTGAGGGTGTGCGTACTATCGCCCTTTCGGTGCCTTGCCGATATATTCACACCGCAAATAGTATTGCCAACCTAAGCGATATTGAAAGCCAAAAGGATTTAGCTAAATATATGCTTTTGGGTATTTGTAACGGTAATATTAAATGATTACCTTAACTAATAACATTCCCGCAGCCGAACTTTCGGCCGAAAGTATAAAAATCAATTGTCTTTTTGATTCTTACAAAAATGACGATAGTGTTCTTTTTTGGGTGCAGGACGAAGGAAAAGCGGTTATTTCTATGACCGACGGTAATATGATTATTCATAACAAATCCGCCGATTTAGAAGAGCTTAAAACCTTTGTTGATGTTTTAAACCCTGCTTGTATTTTTAGTGATATGGAAACACTAAAAGGCATAGACAGAACTCCGCCCGAAAATATAAACATTATGCACCGCAAGACAAACATTACGGGCGAAACGGCTGGCGATACCCTTTCAAGCAAAGAAATTTACGATTTGCTTGACGTTAAGGGGCTTTCTCTCCCCGAATACCCCTATTTTGCGGTAGATTATTGCAAAAGGCTAAACCACGGCTTTGCAAATTATTTTGCTATTAAAAGCAAATGTGCTATAATTACATTTAACACAGGCGAATTTGCTATTATTAACGGTCTTGCAAGCCACCAAAAAGGCTATGGCAGTATTGCTTTAAAAGCCGCCTTGCAAAAAAATTACGGTAAAGAATTTTTGGTGTGTTGCAGGGATAGTGTAATGGAATTTTATAGAAAAAACGGATTTGAAAAATTATATAACGCAGGTTATTGGGTGAAAACAAATGAATATAAATAACTTTTTTAATATAGATGAAAAACTTTTAGAACTTGACAAAACCGCTTTAGAAAAATGCCAAGAGCAGTTTTCTAAAATTGATAGCGTTACCGAATATAATCAATTAAAGGTTTTAAAGGCTTTTATAGATAACGGAGTAAGTGAATCTTATTTTACAGGCTCCACAGGCTACGGTTATGACGACCGTGGCCGTGAGATTTTAGAAAAAGTGATGGCAGACTGTATGGGTGCTGAAGATTCCTTAATGCGCCACAACTTTGTATCGGGCACACACACTTTAACGGTTGCCCTTTTTGGCATTTTGCGACCTAATGATAAGGTATTAGTACTTACCGGCAGACCTTACGACACCATTACAGGCGTTTTTGGTATTGACGAAAAAACCGACGGCTCGCTTGCCGATTTCGGTGTAGAATACCATCAGGTCGACTTAAAAAACGACGGCACACCCGACTTAGAAGAAATTAAAAACCGCCTTAAAAAAGACGATTTCAAAATGGCGTATATACAGCGTTCACGTGGCTATTCTACAAGACCTACCCTTACAATAGACGATATTGAAGTGCTTTGCAAAATTGTTAAAGAAACTTCACCCAACACCGTTATTATGGTTGATAACTGCTACGGTGAATTTGTTGAAACTAAAGAACCGACTGAAGTTGGCGCAGATATCATTGCAGGCTCGCTTATTAAAAACCCGGGCGGCGGTATTGCCCCCACAGGCGGTTATATTGCAGGTAGAAAAGATTTAATTGAAAAATGCTCATACCGCCTAACATGTGCAGGTGTCGGCAAGGAAGTAGGCGCCACACTCGGTCACTCAAGAGAATTGTACTTAGGCTTATTCTCGGCTCCCCACGTTGTTGGCGAAGCCCTTAAAACCGCTGTTTATACATCTGCTTTATATGAAAGCTTAGGCTTTGCGGTTTCCCCCACCGTAGGCGAAAAACGCGGGGATATTATTCAGTGCATAACCCTTAACACCGCCGATAATTTAGTGGCATTTTGTCAAGGTATGCAAAGCGGTGCCCCTGTGGATTCATTTGTTGTGCCTGAGCCTTGGGATATGCCCGGCTACACCGACCCCGTTATAATGGCGGCAGGTGCCTTTACCCTTGGCGCTTCTATTGAACTTTCGGCCGACGGACCTTTACGTCCACCCTATGCCGCGTGGATGCAAGGTGGACTCAACTTCCACAGTGCACATGCAGGCGTTCTATTGGCCGCACAAAAAATGCTTGAAAAGACTAGAGGAAACTAAAAATGAAACAAATTTTTGAAGGCGAAGTTTATGAAATTTTGCCCCTTTCTAACGGAATAATTTTTTCCTACTGTAAAGAAGCGAACGATTCCGAAGTTACCGTTTCTTATAAAATGATTTCATTTGATAACGGCCGAATTACCGACGTTGCTAAAAACATTTATCTTTTAACAAAGTTCGGCAACAACTATAAAGAAATTGTAAAACATTGTGATAACTATATTACCGTAAAATCTATTATTTTACCCAGCGGAAAGGTCTTTTTACTTTTATCGGACGGCACCGCAAAACTAATTGACACCGATTTTTCGGTTATTTGGCAGGGCAGTTTTAACTACCGTTCATTTGCGGCATCCGATATTGTTATTCACAAAAATTCAATTTGGGCAACCTTCCCCGACTGTAACGTTTTACTTCGCTATAACCTTAATACAATGCGTGAAGAATTACGCATTGGCGGAAACAAGTCACCCTTTGACAAGCCAAAAAGTATGTTCTTAGAGGGTAACAGCGTAACAGTTTGCAACAAAGGCTCAAAAAAACTTACACAAGTTAACCTTGAAAGCTACGTGTGTTTAGAGGATGAAACCTTCACGGAAGAAGTTTTACAATATCTTAAAACCGATATTTACCGCTTTGTTATTTTAAAATCAGGTTTATATATGATATAAAAAAATCGGCACCTACTGTGCCGATTTTTTTGTTATTCTTTTCCTTATTACCCTTGAAATATAAAACGCCAAAACAGCAAAGATAATATCCTTTAAAAACACAGGGGCATACATTATAACGGCCGTCCACAAGGGATTTTGTGTAATAAATGAAAAATATAAAATACCTATAACATACATTACAAGCATACCGCAAAGGCTTAAAACAATTTTTAGTAAATCGGACTTAAACCTTTGGGAAAAAGCGCACAAAAACACAAAAATAGGAAATGCTAATATAAAACCACCTGCGGGACCTGTTATATGGTGTAAACCGCCACAAAACCCTGAAAAAACAGGCGCACCAACCGCACCTAAAAGAATGTAACTTACAATCGAAAAGAGCGAATACTTAACTGACAGGGTATATCCGCAAAGAGCAATAGCAAAAGTTTGAAGTGTTATTGGAAATTCGTGTGTGGTGGGTGGTATTTGTGCTAAAACTGCTATTAAAGCCGTGAAAAGTGCTGCCAAAACTGCCGACAACGTTTCTTCTCTTTGTGATTTAGCCATATAATTTCCACCTGCCTTAAAAAATATTTATTATTATATCAAATTTGCCTTTTTATTTCAACAAAATTAGAGTATTTTAATTGAAATGCCATCAATTTTATGCTATAATTGGCTTTGTATTTTGCACAAAGGAGATTTTCATGCTAGATTTAAACTCTTACAATCTTTCAAAAACCGAAAGTTTGGTTTTTGAGCATTTTGAAGAATTATCTGCCATACCACGTGGGTCGGGTAATATGCAAAAAATTGCCGACTATTGTGTGGACTTTGCCAAAAAATTCGACCTTAAATACATTCGCGATGAATTTAACAATGTGGTTATTTTCAAACCCGCCACCAAAGGCTATGAAAATGCCGAACCCATTATTTTACAAGGTCATTTAGATATTGTTTGCCAGAAAACGCAAGACCGCCAAATCGACTTTTTGACCGATAGCCTTAAAATTTTCCGTGACGGTGATTTTATTAAAGCCGACGGCACAACACTCGGCGGTGACAACGGCATTGCAGTAGCATTTATTCTTGCAATTTTGTCTTCCGACCTTCCGCATCCGGCTATTGAAGCGGTGCTAACCACCGATGAAGAAATCGGACTTATCGGTGCTACAGGGCTTAATAAATCCATCCTTAAAGCCCGTAAAATGATAAACATTGACTCGGAAGAAGACGATGTTTTAACCGTTTCGTGTGCGGGTGGCGGCGACGTTATTTTAAAACTTCCCCTAAAATACCAAAACAGAAACGGCACAAAAATCACTATACGTATTGGCGGTCTTTTGGGTGGTCATTCAGGTGTTGAAATCCACAAGGGCCGAACAAACGCTAATATGCTTTTAGGCAAGCTTTTAGGTTATCTTAATACTAATTCTAATTTCGAAATTTTAAGTGTTTCGGGCGGTACAAAGGCTAACGCCATTCCCAACGCTTCCACCGCCACTATTTGCTGTGAAAACAGTGAAAATTTATTGCTTTGGATTGATAATTTCAAAACACTTTATTTAGATGATATAAAGAAAAACGAACCCGACGCTTTTATCAGCGTAAATGAAGGTGAAAAAGGCGATTACGACTGCCTTGATACCGCTTCCAAAACAAGAGTTATTAACCTTTTAACCAAAACACCCGATGGTGTTGTTAAAATGAGTGAAGAAATTGAAGGCTTAGTTGAAACATCGCTTAATATGGGCGTTTTATCCACCGAAAATGATGTTACAACCGCTATTTTAGCCCTTAGAAGTAACAAGCAAGCTTCGCTTGAAAATTTAACCGAACAAATTTTAAACATCGGCAAAACGTTAGAAGCCAAGTCCGAGACCGACGGTTTTTATCCGCCATGGGAATATAACCCAAATTCCCCCTTGCGTGAACTTTACAAAAAGTGTTATTACGAGCAAAACGGCAAGGAAATTAAGGTAGAAGCCATTCACGCAGGGCTTGAATGTGCAGTTTTTTCGGCTAATATGCAAAACCTTGACTGCATTTCGGTAGGTCCTAACCTTTTTGATGTTCACACAGTAAACGAAAAATTAAGTATTTCTTCTACTATTAGCACCTTTAATTTACTCTTAAAGGTTTTAGAAAAAAGTAATTAAAAATTGATTGGAGTTATTTATGGAAAACAAAAATGAATTTAAACCTTATATTCCTGCAAATAAAATTACTCCCGAAATTACCGTAACCTCGATAATTATGGGTGTTTTACTTGCGGTTGTATTCGGCGCAGCAAATGCTTATTTGGGTCTTCGTGTTGGTATGACCGTTTCGGCATCTATCCCTGCGGCAGTTATTTCAATGGGCGTTATCCGCATAATTTTACGCCGTAATTCTATTTTGGAAAACAACCTTGTTCAAACCATCGGCTCTGCAGGTGAATCCTTAGCGGCAGGCGCTATTTTTACCCTTCCCGCTTTGTTCTTGTGGGCAGCAGATGAAAACTACAATATAGACAAGCCCGACCTTCTTGAAATCACTTTAATTGCACTTATCGGCGGTCTTTTAGGCGTATTCTTTATGGTTCCTTTACGCAATGCTTTAATTGTTAAAGAACACGGCACTCTCCCCTATCCCGAAGGTAAAGCCTGTGCTGAAGTTTTACTCGCAGGTGAAAAAGGCGGCTCAAGTGCTTCTACCGTTTTTGCAGGTATGGGCTTTGCCGCATTGTTTAAGTTTATTATTGACGGACTTAAAATAGTTTCAGGCGAAGTTTCGGGCAGAATAAAAGGCTTTGCAGGTGAAATCGGCACCCAAATTTACCCCGCTGTAATGAGCGTTGGTTACATTTGCGGTCCTCGTATTTCTTCTTATATGTTTGCAGGCGGTGTTTTAAGCTGGCTTGTTCTTATTCCGCTTATCGTGTTGTTCGGCGAAAACAGCATTCTTTACCCCAGCGTTGATGCTACAATAGGTCAACTTTATGAAAGCGGCGGTGCTTCTGCGATTTGGGGTTCTTACATTCGCTATATCGGTGCAGGTGCATTGGCGGCAGGCGGTATTATAAGCCTTGTTAAATCGCTACCCCTTATTATCAAAACCTTTAGCGGTGCTCTAAAAAGTATGTCCGACGCAGGTGCAGTTTCAAATGAACGCACCGCAAAAGATATAAACATCAAGGTTGTAATCATTGCTATCCTTGTTTTAACACTTCTTATCTGGCTTATCCCTGCTATTCCTGTAAACCCCATTGGTGCCATCATAATTGTTGTATTCGGTTTCTTCTTTGCTACCGTTTCTTCACGAATGGTAGGTCTTGTTGGTAGCAGTAACAACCCCGTTTCAGGTATGGCTATCGCTACCGTTTTAATTGCAACACTTATTCTTAAATTTACAGGCAGTACCGGTATTAAGGGTATGGTTAGTGCCATTGCAATTGGCTCTATTATTTGTATTGTTTCGGCTATTGCGGGCGATACCTCGCAAGATCTTAAAACCGGCTATCTTTTAGGTGCAACACCCAAAAAGCAACAATACGGTGAAATTATAGGGGTTGTATCGGCAGCTCTCGCTATCGGTGGAACCTTGTACCTACTTGATGAAGCTTGGGGCTTTGGCGGAAACGAATTAGCAGCACCTCAGGCAACCCTTATGAAGCTTATTATTGAAGGCGTTATGGGCGGTAATTTGCCTTGGGCGCTTGTATTTACAGGTGTGTTTATTGCAGTTGTAGTTGAACTTATCGGCATCCCTGTTCTTCCCTTTGCTATTGGTGTATATTTACCTGTTCAGCTTAACGCTTGTATTATGGTAGGCGGTATTGTTCGTTTGGTTGTTGAAAAATTAAGTAAAAATAAACAAACACACGAAGAAATCGTAAACGATGGTATTTTATTCTCATCGGGTATGATAGCAGGTGAAGGTCTTGTTGGTATCGTTTTAGCAATATTTGCCATCTTCGGTTTAGACAAGGTTATCAACCTTTCAGGTTTTATTTCTCCCTTGGTTTCACAAATCGGCGGTCTTGTGTTGTTTGGCATAATTATTCTTTTACTTTTAAAATTCACCATTTTCAAAAAACGTGAAACAAAATGAAAAAAGAAAATTTTTTAGAAAAAATACCCTCCCGTAAGGAAGGTATTAATTGGACCACCGATGACAAAAAAATTGTTACGCTTGAAATTGAAAACAAAGGCATATTTAACCGCATAGCACAAAAGCTCTTTAAAAAGCCAAAAATAAGCTTCATTCATCTTGACGAAATGGGCAGTTTTATTTGGCCATTGCTTGATGGTAATTCAAATATTTTGAGCATTGGTGAAAAGGTTAAAGAACACTTTGGCGAAGCGGCAGAGCCTCTTTATCCCCGCCTTTCAAAATATTTTGGTATTCTTGAAAGTTACGGCTTTGTTAATATAAAGTAGTAATTTCCATTGACAAACAAATAAAATAAACTTATAATAAATAAGCAGTAGGGACTGTATTTTCTAAATAGGGAAATGCAGTCCTTGTTTGTGTAAAATTTAAGAAAGAATGATTAATATGTCACAAATTAAAATGTATGATGTTGCAATTATAGGCGGCGGTATAGGTGGTCTTATGGCGGCATACCGCCTTAAAGAAAACGCACCCGAAACTAAAATAGTTATTACCGAACGTGGTGAAAGGCTTGAAAAACGCCATTGTCCCGTTGGGCGTGACAAAACCTGTGTTCACTGTAAAACCTGTAGTATTACAAGCGGTTTTGCGGGAGCAGGCGCTTTTTCGGACGGTAAATTTAACCTTGGCACCGCTTACGGCGGAACTTTAGGTGAAGAACTAGGTGACACCCTTGCCAATAAATACATTGACGAGGTTGACAAAATTCTAGATAAATACTGTACCTCAGGCAAGGTACGCGTTTATAAATCTAATGAAGACTTAAAGCTTAAATGCTTACAAAACAACCTTCGTTTGCTTGATATGAACGTTAAGCACTTAGGTACCGACAAAAACTTCTTAACAATGAAAAATCTTATCGCCGCTTTAGAGGAACAAGGCGTAGATTTACTTGATTTTTACGATTGCGAAGCAATTGAAAAATGCGATAACGGCTACCAGCTAAGTTACACAAACGGCGAAAAACTTTATGCCCAAAAGGTAATTATTGCCACAGGCAGAAGCGGTGCTAACTTTGTTGCCGATATTTGCCGTAGTTTTGGTATAAAAATGAGCTCTAACCATATCGACATCGGTGTTCGTGTTGAAATGAAGGACGTTATTTGGAAAGAATTTTCCGACAAAATTTACGAGCCGAAAATTCTTTACAAAACCAAAACCTTTGAAGACCGTTGCAGAATGTTCTGCTTTAATAAGGGCGGTCTTGTATCGGCCGAAAACAACCACGGCATAATAACCGCCAACGGTCACTCCTATGCCGAGGATGAGAAGCGCACCGAAAACTGCAACTTTGCAATTCTTTCGTCAATCCGCTTTACCGAGCCTTTTAACCAACCCACCGAATATGCTGAAAGTATCTCTCGCCTTGCTAATATGATTGGTAAAGGCAGCGTTATTGTGCAACGCTTTGGTGACCTTATACGAGGACGCCGCACCAACGACCACCGTTTAGGTCAAAACACCGTTGAGCCTACCTTAAAAGCCACCGCAGGCGATATTTCGCTCGTACTTCCCCACCGAATTTTAACCAACATTATTGAAACTATCTATGCGCTTGATAAGGTAGCCCCGGGTACTGCTAACGATGATACCTTGCTTTACGGCTGTGAAAGTAAGTATTATTCAATCCGTCCCCACTTTATGAATAACAACTTTGAGCTTACTGATAACATCTTTATTATCGGTGACGGCAGTGGTATTTGTCGTGGTCTTTCACAGTCGGGTGCTATGGGCATCTACGTTGCTGATTGTATAACTGAAAATTTGTAAAATAAAAAAGATATAATGTCATAATTTGTTTGACATTATATCTTTTCTATTGTAGAATATACATATACTATTATTTATTTATTATCATTTTTTTGGGAGTGTTTGCGAATGAAAGGGTTGGAAGAAAAAATTTTAAAAGAAGGCACCGTTCTTCCTGGTAATATTTTGAAGGTAACCTCTTTTTTAAATCACCGTATCGACGTTGATTTTATGATGGAAATAGGTAAAGAAATTGCGAGACTATTTAAAAATGAAAAAATAGATAAAATCCTTACTATTGAAACTTCGGGTATTGCTGTTGCTATGGCGGCTGCTGCCGAAATGCACGTGCCTGTGGTATTTGCTAAAAAGCATAAAAGCGCAAACCTTTCGGGTGACTTATATTCAACCGTTGTTCACTCTTTTACCCACGGCACCGATTATACCGTGGTTGTTAGTAAGGAATTTTTAAGTGCAGGCGAAAACGTACTTATTATTGACGACTTCTTAGCAAACGGCAAGGCGCTTTTAGGTCTTATTGATATTTTAAACCAAGCAAAAGCCAAAACTGTGGGTTGTTGCACAGTTATTGAAAAAGGCTTCCAAGGCGGGGGCGATGCTTTAAGAGAGCAAGGCATCCGTGTAGAATCACTTGCTATAATTGATTCTATGGACGACTGCTCGGTTACTTTCCGTGAATGTAATTAAATTTACATAAAATTTTAAGGAGGAATCCAAAATGAAAAAACTTTTAGCACTTCTTTTGGCGGTATTAATGGTTGCTACTGTATTCGCAGGCTGCGGCGCTAATTCCGACGAACCAAAATCCGACTTGAAGGTAGGCTTTATCTTCCTTCACGACGAGCAATCCACCTACGACAAAAACTTTATGGACGCTGCAAAGGCTGCTTGTAAAGAAATGGGCGTAGAGTAAGCTCAAAAGACTCAAATCCCCGAATCCAAAGACTGCTATGATGCTGCTGTTGAACTTATCGAAGTTGACGGTTGTGACATCATCTTTGCTGATAGCTTCGGTCACGAGTCATTCCTTATCGACGCTGCTAAAAAGTACCCCGATGTTCAGTTCTGCCATGCAACTGGTACTCAGGCACACACCGCAGGCGTTGAAAACTTCCACAATGCATTTGCTTCTATCTACGAAGGTCGTTACCTTGCAGGTGTTGCTGCAGGCTTAAAGCTTAACGAAATGATCGATGCAGGCAAGATCACTGCTGACAAGGCTAAAATGGGTTATGTTGGTGCTTTCACCTTTGCTGAAGTTATTTCAGGTTACACCTCTTTCTACCTTGGCGCTAAATCTGTATGCCCCACAGTAACCATGGACGTTAAGTTCACAGGTTCTTGGTATGATGAACAAAAAGAAAAAGAAGCTGCTCAAGCTCTTATCAACGGCGGTTGCGTACTTATCAGCCAACACGCTGACTCTATGGGCGCTCCCACAGCTTGCGAAACTGCTGGTGTTCCCAACGTTTCTTACAACGGTTCTACCGTAGCTGCTTGCCCCAACACCTTTATTGTATCTTCCAGAATTGACTGGGCTCCCTACTTCAAGTATATGATTGACTGTGTAAACAAGGGCGAAAAGATTGCTACCGACTGGACAGGCACTATCGAAACCGAATCTGTTGTTCTTACCGAAGTTAACGAAAAAGCAGCTGCTAAAGATACCGCTGCTAAAATTGCTGACGTTAAGGCTAAGTTACTTGACGGTTCTGTAAAGGTATTTGATACTGCTAACTTCACCGTAGGCGGCAAAAAGCTCGAAACCTACAAGGCTGACGTTGATACCGACGCTGCATTTGAAAAAGATACCGAAGTTATCGAAGACGGTGTATTCTATGAATCTAAGCATCGTTCAGCTCCTTACTTCGATCTTGAAATCGACGGCATCACACTTCTTGATAGAAACTACGGTTGATAAATAAAAACAGTTTAAGGCGAGGGCACTCTCTCGCCTTAAACTAATTTTGAAGAAAAGGCTATAGGCTATAACCTTTTCTTGAGAATTATTTGAACGGAGGTTTAATGTGGCTAAACAACCTGCTATAGAACTAAAAAACATAACAAAGGTATTCGGCAAAGTAGTCGCCAATAAAAACGTTAATCTTACTGCCTACCGTGGTGAGATTTTGTCAATTCTTGGCGAAAACGGCAGTGGTAAAACCACCCTTATGAATATGATTTCGGGCATTTATTTCCCCGATGAAGGTCAAATCTTCATCGATGAAAAGGAAGCCGTTATCGCATCCCCTAAGGATGCATTTTCCTACAAAATCGGTATGATTCATCAACACTTTAAGCTTGTTGATGTTTTCACCGCTGCTGAAAATATTGTATTAGGTCTTGATGACGGCAAATACAACCTTAAAGCATCTACCGAAAAAATTAAACAAATTAGCGAACAATATGGCTTTGAGCTTGACTGCGATAAAAAGATTTATACAATGTCAGTTTCCGAAAAGCAAACTGTTGAAATTATAAAGGTGCTTTATCGTGGGGCGGATATTCTAATACTGGACGAGCCTACCGCCGTTTTAACCCCGCAAGAAACCGAAAAGCTATTCGCTGTGCTTCGCCGTATGCGTGATGACGGTAAATGTATTATAATCATCACCCACAAATTGCACGAAGTTTTATCATTGTCTGATAGAGTGGCAGTGCTACGAAAAGGCGAATACGTTGGCACAGTAGAAACTGCTACCACCAACGAATCCGAGCTTACCGAAATGATGGTTGGCAAAAAATTCTCTCTTAACATTGAACGAAGCGAACCCCAAAACGTTGAAGATCGCCTTATCGTAAAGGGACTTGACTGTGTAAACCGTGAGGGTGTTAAGGTGCTTGATGATATTTCCTTCACTGCACGCTCGGGTGAAATTTTGGGTATTGCAGGTATTGCAGGTTCAGGTCAGCGTGAACTTTTAGAGGCTATTGCAGGTCTTCAATTAGTACAAGAGGGCGAAATTTCCTACAACAACCCCAAAACACACGAGATTGAAAACCTTCGTAATAAAACACCTATGCAAATAAGGGAACTTGGTGTACGCCTTTCCTTCGTGCCCGAAGACCGCTTAGGTATGGGTCTTGTGGGCAATATGGATATTGTTGATAATATGATGCTCCGCAGTTATCGCAAGGGCAAATCTTTCTTCTTAGAGCGTAAAAAGCCTTCCGACTTGGCCCAGCGTATTATCGAAGACCTTGAGGTTGTCACCCCGGGTGCCAACACCCCTGTAAGACGTCTTTCAGGCGGTAACGTTCAAAAGGTACTTGTTGGCCGCGAAATTGCCGCTTCCCCCACCGTGCTTATGGCAGCATACCCTGTAAGAGGTCTTGACATCAACTCATCTTACACCATTTATAACCTACTTAATGAGCAAAAGAAGAAAGGCGTTGCGATTATCTTTGTTGGCGAAGATTTGGACGTGCTTATTGAACTTTGCGATAGAATTTTAGTTATCGGTTCGGGCAAAATTACAGGCATTGTTGATGGCCGAACCACCACGAAGGAAGAAATTGGTCTTCTCATGACCAAATCCACAAAGGAGGAGGGTAACAATGGCTAAATTGCAAACAAAAACCACACGTGAGCCACTTTTTCACGTTGTTAAGCGTGACGATTTACCTTGGCAAAAGGCTTGGCTTATTCGTGCGGTTACTATCATAATTTCATTTTTGCTTGTTGGCGTTTTTTGTGTTTTAGTTACAGGCCAAAGCTTTGGCGAATCTTACGAGATTATGTTCGCAGGCGTTTTTGGTCGCCTTTTTGAAGGCCACTTTACCATGCTTTGGAAATATTTGCAAGAAATCGCAATTTTATTAGCCTTAGCATTAGCCCTTACCCCCGCTTTTAAAATGAAGTTTTGGAACTGCGGTGCCGAAGGTCAGGCACTTATGGGTGGTCTTGCTTCAATTATTTGTATGATTGAACTTGGCGATACACTACCTTACCCAATTCTTATTGCAGTAATTGCTCTTACAAGTATTATTGCCGGTGCTATTTGGGGTGTTATTCCAGCTATATTTAAGGCTTGGTTTAACACAAACGAAACTTTGTTTACCCTTATGATGAACTATATCGCAACCCAAATTATTGCTTATTACGTTTACATTAAGGGCGGCGGCTCTAACGTTATTAACCCCGTTTCTGCAGGTAACTTCCCCTCGGTTGCAGGTAATGATTATTTTGTAAATATCGTAATTGTAGCAGTTATTACCATTGCTATGTATATCTACCTTAAATACAGTAAGCAAGGCTATGAAATCTCGGTTGTGGGCGAAAGCCAAAACACCGCTAGATACATTGGTATCAACGTTAAAAAGGTAATTATCAGAACAATGCTAATTTCGGGTGCTTTGTGCGGCGTTACAGGTATGCTTTTAGTTGCAGGTAAGGACCACAGCATCAACATTAACAGCGTTGGCGGTCAAGGCTTTACAGCTATATTAATGTCTTGGCTCGGTCAATTTAACCCCTTTATTATGGTAATTATGACCGCAATAGTAATCTTCTTGAGGCTAGGTGTTGCAAAGGTTGCTGACACAGCACTTCTTAACTCGTCATTTGCTGAAATTATGATAGGTATTGTTATTTTAATGCTTGTTGGTTGTGAATTCTTTATTCACTACTCTATTAAATTTAAACACAAAAAGGAGGGCACAAAATAATGATTATTCAGTTTATTTGCCGTGCTATTCTCCTTGGTGTGCCGCTTTTATACGGCTCTACTGGTGAAATTGTTACCGAAAAATCAGGCCACTTAAACCTTGGTATCCCTGGTATTATGTACGTTGGTGCTATAAGCGGTGTAGTAGGCTCATTCCTTTATGAAAATTCTTGCGGCAACGATATTGCCAATATGAACCCACTTCTTGCTATACTTATTCCCTTACTTTGCGCTATCGTGGGTGCAACACTTATGGGTCTTATTTACAGCTTTTTAACCGTTACACTCCACGCAAACCAAAACGTAACAGGTTTGGCGCTTACCACCCTTGGCATTGGTCTTGGTAACTTCCTTGGCGCTTCGCTTATCAACATTACCGAAAGCGAACTTCCCTCTATTGCCCTTACTAAAACAAGCTCCTTCTTCTCGGCAAAGCTCCCCTTTGCTGATGATTTAGGTTGGTTTGGTGAGCTTTTCTTATCACACGACTTTTTGACATATTTGGCAATTGCAATTGCTATTATAACTTCCTTCGTGCTCAACCGCACACGTGTAGGTCTTAACCTTCGTGCAGTTGGTGAAAACCCTGCTACAGCCGATGCTGCCGGTATTAACGTTACACGTTATAAATACGTTGCAACCTGTATTGGTAGCGCTATTGCAGGTCTTGGTGGTTTGCAGTACGTTATGGCGTATGCCAGCGGTGTTTGGTCAAACAACGCCTTTGGCGACCGTGGTTGGATGGCTATTGCCCTTGTTATCTTCGCACTTTGGAAACCATCAATTGCTATTCTCGGCTCATTCCTTTTCGGTGCACTTTGTAATGCTAATAACTACATTCAAGGTCTTGGCACCGAAACACAAGAACTATTTAAAATGTTACCTTACATCGTAACAATCATCGTTCTTATTATTACAAGCATGCGTAAAAAGAGAGAACATCAACCCCCACAAAGCTTAGGTCTTTCCTACTTCCGTGAAGAAAGATAAAATATACAAAAAACTCCTGCCAAAGCAGGAGTTTTTTTAATTTGGAATTATTCAATTTCTATATTAATATCGCCGGTGGTAACCTTAATTTCACACTTACCGCCCGTGGTGGTTTGTGGAACACTAATATCACCCGTAGTGGCTTTTGTTACAAAAATCTTATCGGTTAGCAAACTACCCTTAACATCGCCTGTGGTTGCTTTAAGGTATAATTCCCCTGCATCACAACTGTCAAGAGTTATATCACCTGTGCTTCTTTTAACAAAAAGTTTTTCTTTCACAATAACATTACTTAACCTAATATCACCCGTTGTGCCGTTCGACACCAAATTATCGCACTTAATATTACTTAATTTTATTACGCCTGTCGAGAGTGAAAGGTCGATTTGCTTTGCCGAAACATCGTTTAACTGCATATCACCCGTAGTGGTTTTTAAATTAACGTCATTAGTTATAGTAGCCGAAAAATCAATATCACCCGTGCTTATTGAAATTTGAGCGTTGCCGAATTTAAAATCCTTTGCCACCTTTACGTCGCCTGTGGTAGCCTTTACTGTTAAATCACCATATTCACCCTTAGGCATATAAACCGTAATTTTAGGTGTATTAAAATTAATGCCGATAAACCAATTTTTTATCTTGTCTTGAAGTTCAATTGTAAGAGTATCATTAACTACACTCACCGAATGGGTTGCATTTTTATATGCATAACATTCGACTGTGGTTTTTTTATTTTCGCTCGGTAAAAATTCAATATCCGCTGTATCGGTATCAAGAAGTATATTCTTAAAATCTTCGGTTATTTCGTAAGACTTTGTAACATATTCTACCGTGGATAATCTTCTAAAATTCCATCCAAACATCGTCATCACTCCCACAAAAAGTATAGCACCGATCACTATTAAAGAAACGGCCACAATAATCCACGCTAAAGTTTTTCTAGACATTACAATCACTCCTTTTAGCTATTCGATTTTTAAGAGATTTAATAATCTGATTTAAGAAAAGTATAACACCCTTTGTCGCAAGTTTGCAAAGCAAGAACAAAAGAATAGCAATTCCAAAACAAACAAGTGCTGCGCCAATCAAAAATAATCCCGATAGTACACTTTTACTGCTGATTAGCACACCACCAGCTACAATGCCGCCAAAGCCACAAGCCAAAACCGCCACAAAGGAAGCCCAAAAGCTTATAACAACCGCCCATAATGCCACATAAAACGATATTATCACCGCGAACAATGATACGCCCAAGGAAATCCAAATCGGCGAGCCTAATACTAATAGCACAATCTCCAATGCGCTAATTCTTCTATTGCATTTAACCTTTTCTTTAACAAGCTTTGTTATAGGAGTATCGGCTATAATCGCTTCGGCGATTTTTTCTACCGAACCCACCGCAGCTACTGCATCTTCTTCGGAAAGTCCATCTTCCATACGGTCATCTATCATTTCGCTGTAAAAGCTAATTTGTTCTTCTATTTCGGCTTTTGGCAGACCACAAAGCCCATTTTCAAGATTTTTCAGAAAATCAATCTTAGTCATTAGCGTCATCCCCCTTTGTCACAAACTTATATATCGCTAAAATTTCTTCCCAGTCGTTTTTAAAATCTTCGATTCTAGCGAGTCCCAAATCGGTAATATGGTAATATTTGCGTAATCTTCCGCCGTGCTCAGCCGTGCTGACCGTTAGCATATTCGCCGTTTCTAAACGCTTTAAAATTGTATAAAGTGTCGATTCCGACAGTTCAATATACGGCTTCATATCTTTGATAATCTTGTATCCATAGGATGCCTCGTCCTTAATGGCTGATAGCACACACACATCCAAAAGCCCACGCTTTAATTGAATATCCATACCATACCTCCTTTTACATAATACATCGTAACACGAAGTATATGTTTTGTCAAGAGGATTTTAAAATTTTATAGATACATAAAAAAGGCTCCCTCGTTGAGGGAGCCAAAATTATACATATTAACTTTTAACCACTTTTCAAATTTTCAAGTGTTTGTTTTATCTTTATAAATGCTTTTTGTGAATCGGTAATGCCGTTTACCGCCGTTTCAATAGGGCACTTACCGTCACCCTTGCGGTTAATAATAAAGGGAACTAAATTTTCATAAAAAACACAAATTCCGTTTTGCTTTAAAAGGTCATAGGCGGATTCGCTTATCACATTTGCCCATACCGATTTTACCTTTAGTAAAATATACAAATGCGCCACACCTATGCCGACTGTTTTATCAGCGGCGGAAAAGCCTTCAAAACATTTACCCGATTCTAAAAAATCTATTAAAGGCTTTACACCCCTTAAAGTCGAGTGGTATTCTTCCCCACCACTACACAACACACAGGTATAGCCATTTTTTATTAAAATATCTTTTGCAATTTGAGTATTTTTTTGCATAGTCGTATCACAATTTCGCTATTTTTTCAAGCTGCTCTTTTATTTGAATATTTTGCGGACAAATTTTTTCACACTTGCCGCATTTAATGCAGTCGCTCGCTGTTCCCTTATCGGTTGGGAAGGTAGCTTTTGCTTCGTCACCTGTAATTTGCGCCGAAAGAACTTTATTATAAGCCGAAAAAAGTGTTGGAATAGGAATATTTTTAGGTCAAACTTCGGTGCAGTAAGCACACGCAGTACAAGGGATTTGACTAACTTGGCGTATAATTTCACGCACACGGTCACATGCTTCAAATTCCCTTTGGGTAAAGGATACAAATGGGTCAAAAGTATTTAGGTTATCCATCATCATATCCATACTACCCATGCCCGAAAGCACCATAAACACATTAGGGTAGCTTGCGGCATAACGCAAAGCATAGGAAGCATAACTGCCGCCCTTTAATTCATCAAGCACCTGTGCTGCCTTATCGGGCAGGTTTACAAGTGCGCCGCCCTTTACAGGCTCCATAACAATAACCTTTTTACCGTGCTTTACCGCCACATCATAACAGGCTTTGCTTTGCACGCTGGGGTCGTCGTAATCAAGGTAGTTGATTTGCAACTGCACAACTTCTATAAAGGGCTGTTCAGTAAGAATCATATCCAAAATATCGGCAGTATCGTGAAAAGACATTGCAATATGCTTAATTTTACCCTGCTCTTTGAGTTTTTTTACAATCTCAAAGGTATTACATTCCTTGTGCTTGGGGTAAGATTTTCGGGTTAAACAATGGAAAAGATAAAAATCAAAATATTCCACACCACAAAGCTTTAACTGACTTTCAAAGAGGGGAACAATATCCTCTTCTTTTTCAAAATACCAGTCAGACAATTTGTTAGCCAAAATAAAATCTTCACGTTTATATCTGGCGCTTAAACAGTCACGTATAGCGGTTTCACTTTTACCACCAATATATCCGTGGGCGGTGTCAAAATAATTAAACCCTGCGGCTATAAATGAATCTATCATACGGTTAAATTCGGCATAATCTACATTTTCGCCATCCATTTTAAGACGCATACAACCAAAGCCAAAATTTTTCTTAATTTCAGGAAAAGACATATTAAAATCCTCCTTTATTTTTATAACAATTTTATCATATATATATTACCTTTGCAAGAAAAAAGATGCCCTACTAAAAAGCAGAGCATCTAAAATTCAAAAGATTATGTTTCGTCGGTCCAAACAGGGACAAATGTGTTTTTATACTTCTTTTTGAATATTTTTCGGCGGAACAAATACACCGTATAAGCAAACCACAAAACAAAGAAAATAGCGCAGGCGATCAAAGCGTGTGTTGTAGAGTTTGCCGCAAAGCTTAACAAAAACAGAAGGGGTGCAATCATTACCATTGCAGGAAAATTAGAAAGAATATACAAGCTTGAAGTCGGGGTGCGAAGACCAGGGTCGATTTCCTTCATTAAAATCATACCGTTAGATGCAGTACCCGTCATAGTGCCGTAACACATTAAGAAAAGCTCGTGTTCAAAGCCTTTAAAACATTCTTTAGAAACCAAACGAATATATATGTAGGTAACTACAGCACCAACCACACTTAAAATCACAACAGGTAAAATGTAATTTTTAATGTCGTTAATTTCAATAGCAGCAACGCCGGCAACAATCATTAGGTCAAACGAAAAGCCTGAAACACGATCCATTTGATAGTTGTTAATATAATCACGGCTCATTATATTGCTTTTGCGAAGCCTTTTTACCACAAATTTAATAAGCATAGCCGCAAGTGAAGCCCAAAGGAAGTTAAAGCCCCAAGCAATGCTGTTTGTAAACTTAGAAAGAATACCCAACAAATACATAAGTCCAAAAGAAAGTGCATAAGCCAAGGCAACAAAGCCCATTTGCAGGGTGAATTTGTCTACCGATTCGTTATCGGGAATTTCAAATCCGTTAGGATTACTTTGGTCAACGATTTCGCCGTCGGGTCTAGCTTTACGAACCTGCAAAGCGCCACGCTTTTTATAAATATTGATATACAAAATACCAAATACCGATGCCACAACAAAACCGATAGAAGCCAACGACAAACCAAAACTGCCGTTACCTGCAAACTGTGCCGCAGGAGTATTTGTAAAGTTGATGTCCCAACTAAGTGCGTTACCGGGACCTTGACCGTAAGCCAAGGGAAGAATTAAACCACAAATATATGAAATAACCTTTTTGCCGTAACGTGTAAGAGCAAAAAGAATAAGTGTTATGCCAAGACCCACAAAGGCTTGCAGCATGTAGCAACCGCCCTGCAAAGCACCAAATTCTATAACCTGTGTGCCGTTGGTTTTGTGGGTGCTTTTTTCGGTTTTAAGGCTCATAGCCGCAAAGCCAATAGCCAAGCAATGATAGGTAATAACCTGCATAAGACGGTTATCAACAAGAACTAAACCGAATTGCTTTGTAATAAAATTAACGAGCAACAATAATCCACCGCCCAAAAGTGCCGACGGAATCAAGCATTTGCGCAATAGTGGAATAGTTCTTCTAAGAATATTACCTAACATTAAAAACATTAACAGTAATCCAAGCTGAACCAAAAACGCCCAAACCGCATTATAGTTGGCCATGGTAAAATCCCAACTAGCTGTATAATCCATAGACAAATACCTTCTTTATAAAAAAGATTATGTATGTTTACGTAAATTTAATTACACATATACCTAAAAATTATATCACAAATTACAAATTCCTGCAATATTTATTATTTTTTTACAAATTGAGATATAAAAACGGACTTTATGCAAATTACACTCCACTATATAACAAGGTTTGTGCATACAAAATATTCCTTAAAATTTAAAATATTTTAAAAAAGAAAAAGCCCCGTTAGGAATGCAGAAATTACTACGTTCCTAACGGGGTCTTCGCAACTTTATTTAATCTGATATTCAATCAAAAATATATAAAATTACATTAACTTAAGATAAAGTTCTTTAATTTCTTCAACGCTTGTATCGCGGGGGTTACCAGGACGGCAAGCATCGTCAAATGCGGATTGTGAAAGGAAGTCAACGTCTTCAGCCTTAACAATTTCCTTAAGGTCAGCAGGGATGCCAACGTCGATTGACAATTGCTTAACAGCTTCGATAGCAGCCTTTCTTGCATCTTCAAGGCTCATAGCATCTACGCCTTCAACGCCCATAACTTTAGCGATTTCTCTGTACTTTTCGCCGGTTTCGGGAGCGTTGTATTCCATAACGGTAGGAAGAATGATAGCATTTGCAACACCGTGAGGAGTATCATACAAAGCGCCGAGGGGGTGAGCCATAGAGTGCACGATACCAAGACCTACGTTACTAAAGCCCATACCTGCGATGTATTGACCGAGAGCCATACCTTCGCGGCCAGCGTCGGTGTTTTCAACAGCGCCACGGAGAGATTTAGCAATAAGTTCAATAGCTTTTAAGTGGAACATATCGCTCATTTCCCAAGCGCCCTTAGTAATGTAACCTTCAATAGCGTGGGTTAAAGCGTCCATACCGGTAGCAGCGGTAAGCGACTTCGGCATAGAAGCCATCATATCGGGGTCAACGATAGCAACAACGGGAATATCGTGAACGTCTACGCAAACCATCTTGCGATTGTTTTCAGCATCAGTGATAACGTAGTTAATTGTAACTTCAGCAGCAGTACCAGCGGTGGTAGCAACAGCGATGATAGGAGTGCAAGGATTCTTTGTGGGAGCAACGCCTTCTAATGAACGAACGTCAGCGAATTCGGGGTTGGTGATGATAATACCAATTGCCTTAGCAGTATCCATAGAAGAACCGCCGCCGATAGCCACGATACAGTCAGCACCGCTTGCCTTGAAAGCAGCAACACCGTTTTGAACGTTTTCAATTGTGGGGTTGGGCTTAATATCGCTGAAAATTTCATAAGCGATGTTAGCGTTATCAAGAATATCGGTTACCTTTTTGGTAACTTCAAACTTGATAAGATCAGGGTCGGAGCAAACGAAAGCCTTTTTAAAGCCTCGAGCCGTGATTTCGGTAGCGATTGCGTTAATCGCACCTTTGCCGTGGTAGCTGGTTTCATTGAGTACAAATCTGTTTGCCATAATGAAAAACTCCTTTTATTATATATTTTCAATTTTAATTAAAGACGTATTACCTGAGGTACCACTTGTGTCGCCGCCTGTGATAATAATTTTATCACCCTTTTCAAGGGAAAGTTCCTGCTCGGCAATTTTCTTTGCGGTATAAAACAAAACGTCCGTTGAGCTGAAACGTTCACACATTGCAGGGATAACGCCCCAAGAAAGAGCAAGTCTTCTCCAAGTTCGTTCATCGGTTGTAAGACCAAGAATAGGAACAGGAGAACGGAAACGGGATACCATTCGAGCAGTCATACCCGAAAGCGAACAAGCAACGATTGCTTTGGCGTTAAGGTCAATTGCCATTCCGCAGGTAGAATGAGAGATAGCATCCACCGAATCTCTGATTTCAAAAGCTGCATTATGGAAGCGCTTATTATAGTGGATATTACTTTCGGTAGTTTCGGCAATTTCAGCCATTGTTTTTACCGATTCAATAGGATATTTGCCTGCGGCGGTTTCGCCCGAAAGCATAATAGCACTTGTGCCGTCATAAACCGCATTAGCAACGTCGGATATTTCGGCTCTGGTAGGACGAGGGTTAGAAATCATAGATTCAAGCATTTCGGTTGCGGTAATAACCCTTTTACCAAGCAAGCGGCACTTTGTTATCAACTTTTTCTGAATTGCAGGCAACATTTTGAAGGGTATCTCAACACCCATATCTCCACGGGCAATCATAATACCGTCGCACTCTTCGCAAATTTCTTCGATATTATCAAAACCCGACTGATTTTCAATTTTAGCAATAAGCTCAATATCGTCGGCATTAAGCTCTTTAAGATATTCGTGAACGTCAATAAGGTCTTGCTTGTTTGATACAAAGGAACAAGCGATATAATCCACATCATTCTGAACGCCGAAAGCAATGTCTTTCTTGTCTTGTTCGGAAAGGTATTCTTGTTTCATTACTTTACCAGGAAAGCTCATACTCTTTCGATCCGAAAGCTCGCCGCCAACTACAACGGTGGATTCAATGTTTGCTCCGTCAATATTTACAACCTCAAATGTTAAAAGACCATTGTTAAGCAAAATGGTGTCGCCCACAGAAAGTTCGCTCGGCAAATTCTTATAACTTACCGAAACCTTGGTTTCATCACCTTCAACTTCGTCGGTGGTGAAGGTGAATTTATCTCCATCATTTAAGGTGATTTTATGATTGCGGAAGGTTTTAATTCTATATTCGGGGCCTTTGGTATCAAGCATAATAGCAATGGGCATTTTAAGGTCGGAACGAACCTTTTTAACAAGGTCAATTCTTCTCTGATGATCTTCGTGAGTATTGTGAGAAAAATTAAGTCTTGCCACGTTCATACCGGCTTTGCAAAGACCGGTTATTATTTCTTCAGTCTCACTTGCAGGACCTATTGTGCAAACAATTTTTGTTTTACGCATATTTAACCTCCAAAAAAAGTGCCTACTCTTTACACGAAAACATAAAAACGCAAAGAGCAGGCATAAACAAAAAACTATTTTAAAATAGCAACAGCATCGCCGATAGTCTTTTCTAAAGCCTCTCTGCCATACTTATCTACCTCGGATTTGTTTTTCTCACCGTGGGTCAGGCAACCTGCACCACCGATACAACCTCCGACACAAGCCATACCTTCAATGAAGTTGGCATCGAGCACATTTTTGCTCTTTTTAAGCAGTGCCATACGGCATTCTTCGATACCGTCGCAAGCCACAGCCTTTAAGTCAAAATCAATACTTTGTTCTTTAAGACCCTGCGCAACAGCATCAGAAAGACCACCGCTGCGAGCAAAAATTCTGCCGAAATAAGAAGCGTTATCAAGCACATCTTCACTGAGAGTTGTAATATCAATGTCCTTGCTATCATAGAGGGCTTGCAGTTCTTCAAAAGTCATAACCGCATCAACATACGGTTTTACACTTTCAAGCTGTGCTTCTGCCTTTTTAGCAGTACACGGACCTATAAATACAACCTTGGCAGTTTTATCGGTACTCTTGATATACTTTGCTAATGCTGCCATTGGTGAAAGGTTATGTGATACTAAAGGCAATAAATCGGGAAAAGCCGATTTAATATACTGCACAAAAGCAGGACAGCAAGAACTCGTTAAAAATCCCTTTTCAGCAAGTTCCTTCGATTCGGATTGTGCCACCATATCAGCACCGAGTGCCGCTTCAATAACGGTAAAGAAGCCAAGTTCCTTAAGACCGGTGATAACCTGACCTAACTTTGCATAGGTAAACTGACTTGAAATAGAAGGTGCTACAATTGCATATACCTTATACTTAGTATTATACTCGCTTTTTTTAATAAGGTCAATAACATTCAGTATATAAGACTTATCCATAATAGCGCCAAAAGGACATTGATAAACGCAAGCACCGCACTGAATACATTTGTTGTTATCAATAGCAGCGGCATTATCATCATTGATTGAAATTGCCTTTACCTTGCAAGCAATTTGACATGGGCGCTTACGGTTGATAATTGCTGAATATGGGCAAACCTTTGCACACTGACCGCATTCTACACACTTTGATTTATCAATATGTGCTACGTGGTTATGGTCAAATGAAATAGCCCCTCTTCTACAAACGTCTTCGCAACGGTGTGCTAAACAGCCGCGGCAAGAGTCAGTTACTTCATAACCGGCGGCAGGACATTCATCACAAGCAATATCAATAACCTCGATAACATTAGGGTTATCTGTATCGCCACCCATAGCAATCTTAACACGCTCGCCTAAAATCGCACGCTCTTTATAAACACAACAACGCATTGTGGAAGTTTTGCCAGGCACGATCATTTTGGGGATTTCAATAATATTTTGAAGGAGAGTATCATTCCAAGCCTCGCGTGCCACTTCACGCAATACCTTATATTTCAGGTGTTGTACTTTAGTATCAAATTTTCTTACTCCCATATCAATTTCTCCTTAAAAATAACTCACTTTTATTTTCTTGCCCATTTTTTTGAGGCACTTAGACAGTTCCTCAACCAAATTCATTTTAATATTAAAGTTTATCGGCAAATCGGGGTTTTGATGAGCAGGATTTACCGCTCTGCCTACATAGAAATTAATGTCAGTCGCTTCCTCAAATAGCAAACGGCAGATAAGAGAAGCACCGTCATGCTTAAAGCTCCAATGCTCATAATGCTTGTTTTCACCAAGATAATCCCTTGCATATTCAAGCACTTTGTTTACGGTAATAACACCTTCGGTAACAAGATCTACACCTTCAATTTCGGCAATTGGGGGCACATCACTCATTTCAAAATTAAGGCTTGCTTTAAGAGGCTTGCGCAAAAATTTTGCCGCAATAGAAGATGTTGTTCCACCACAAATAATGTGTTTGCCTTCCTTTGAGAAGAAGAGCGACATCATACGGTCGGCATCGTCACGATTTGAAGGTGGCCCGAATAGCATATTCATCGGTTCTCTTTTTCTGATACGAACAACGCAAGCAGTTGCATCATCACCTGGTTTCTGACCGTAAAGCTTATCGCATTCGTCTACAAGCATTGTAGATAATGTTTTGGCTGTATATCCTGCGTGAGAAAGTGCTTCCATAAAGCCGGCAATATCTTCACGCTTCCAACCGAAGTTATAAGCCGTGCCGATACCTGCATGAGGACAACCGTCACTCATAGCAACAAAAATATCATTCTCCTGCAATTTGATAACCGATTTGTAAATCTTTTTACCGCCGATATGCATTTCTGTTTTGGGGTAATCCCAAACCTTTTCATCACGGATAACAATAGCATGAGGATTGTCGTATTGTATAAGCTCAGCTACCTGATTGTTTTTAAGATGGATAATAGTAAAGGTAGAGTACGCAACCCCACGAACCGAACAAACAGGTAATGTTGCAGCGATAGTTTCAACACATTCTTCAAGACTTAAACCCTCTGCCAACATTGTTGAAATGATTTTTGAGGTAAGGGTTGAAAGAATACTCGCTTTAACACCACTTCCAAGTCCGTCCGACAGCACAATAACTGTAGAATCATCACTAGGTTCCACAATGTCTACATGGTCGCCGCAAAGCTGCTCGCCGTAATGATTTATACTTTTGTATCCTATATCAGCACATAAATCATTCATCTTGGATAGACTCCTTTAATTTGGCGAGTGCAATTTTGGTTTCCGCTGCGGTTTCACCGAGGAGGGATGCGATTTCCTGAACGATACGCATCTGTTTGTCAACAACCTTATCGGCAACCTCTATGGTCTGTCGGCTTATATTT
The DNA here is from genome assembly GCA_045656485.1 of Acutalibacteraceae bacterium. Classification (GTDB taxonomy): domain Bacteria; phylum Bacillota; class Clostridia; order Oscillospirales; family Acutalibacteraceae; genus UBA737. The sequence continues at coordinate 51,202 of JAZORK010000080.1, forward strand.
TCTTTCTTTTCACGCTCATTTTGCTCATCGGTAATATCACGCATAATAGCAATAAGAAGGTGTGAATCCTTATCATAAACTACCGACTGCTCAACAAAGCGTTTATATTCAGCGAGATACACTCGCTCATCACGTACATCACGGCCTGTTCTTAAAACATTCATAAAAACAGTAGGATCAAGAATACGGATAACCTGATCGCCAAGAATATCATTAGCGGAACGGATATTCATAAGTTTTCTTGCGGCAGTATTGATTTGCTGAACCTCAAGATTTTCATTAAGCACAATAAGTCCATTTGGAGAATTGTTAACAATGGTATCGGAAAAGCTTTCAGCCTTATCCTTAAGGAAGGGCAGACACATGGAAATCTCCGCCTTGCCCTGACAAATAGCGATTGCTTTTTCACGGCAGGTATTATATCCGCAAGAACCACAATTAAGTTCCTGAGAAGGCTTAAATTTACCCATTTGACGAAGTATATTTTGGATTTCCATATCTGAAGGCATTTGAGAGCGTTGTTCAATAAACTCAAAGCTCTTTTTAAGCTCAACAGCCTTAAACTGAGATACCTCAAAATCCTTTGTTCCTGCATATTCAGAAATAGCAATATAATCCTTAACAGCAGAAGAACGATGGTATTTTTCCATAACAGGACCGCCTACACAGCTACCAATACAAGCGGACATTTCGATAAAGCATTTATGAACCTTACCGTTTATAATATCTTTAATAGCAGCAATACAATTGTCAACACCATCAAGCGCAAGATAAGTATAGCCAGGTGTATTCTGCGCCATTGTTTTAAGAACACCGCCGGTTGTCGGGAAGAAACGTGCACGTGAACAAACATCGTTGTCGACTTCCTGTTCTAATTCAATTTTTTCCGCATTCAACCATTCTGTAAGTTCTTCAAAGGTAAGCACAGCATCCACAATGCCGTCGTAGTGCTCAGCTTCATCCTTTTTAGCAACGCAAGGGCCGATAAATACGGTCTTTGCATTGGGATATCTATTTTTAATATCCTTGCAATGCGCCTGCATTGGTGATACAACATCAGCCAAATATTCAAGCGCTGCAGGATAATGTTTCTGAATCAATAGGTTAATAGAATGACAACAGGAAGAGATAATAACATCTCTTTCATCCTCTTGGAGCATTCTTTCATATTCTGTTTTAACAATAGTGGCTCCGATAGCGGTTTCCTCAACATCATAAAAGCCCAACTTCTTTAAAGCTCTGCGCATAGCGTTGATACCAACACCTTCATAGTTTGCAATAAAAGAAGGGGCTAGACTTACAATTACAGGATCTCCGCTTTGAAGAAGAACCTTTACTTTTTCGGTTTCGTCAACAATCTCCTTAGCATTCTGAGGACATACAACGAAGCATTGGCCACAGAGAATACATTCATTGCCAATAATATGTGCCTGGTTTCCCGAAAAGCGAATAGCTTTAACGGGACAATGGCGAATACATTTATAACAGTTTTTACAGTTTGATTTTTTAAGAGTCAAACAATTTGGCATATCCCGTTACTCCCTTTCGATTTTACTTAGCACATTATCTTGGAAAAATTCTTTAAAATTCTCCCTTGTAATGCCGACATGAATGTCATCATCAACCTGTACCGTAACACCGACACGATTACACTTGCCGATACAAAAACTACCGGCAAGTGTAACTTGATTTTCAAGATGATATTCATTAACGGCTTTTTGCAGAAGTTCTACAATTTCGGGCGAACCCTTAAGGTGACAAGAACTACCCACACAAACCTGAATAATCATATTATTTATACCTTCGCTTTAATATTCTTTTCAAAAAAGTCTTGCACATCTTCAGGGGTTACGGAATGGAATGCGTCATCTACGGTAACACACACACCCTGCTGACATTTACCCATACAGAAAGTGCCGCCGAGTTCCACCTTATCACCGAGATTATTTTCAGCAATAAGGTACTGAAGCTGTTCTACTACCTGACGTGAACCTTTAATATGACATGAACTACCTATACAAACTGTAACTTTCATTATGTTTTCCTCCCGATTATCCTTATTCGTAATCTACAACGTTTACCCAAGAGAGCAAGAATTCGCGCTCTTTTTCATTGCCCTTAACCGACTGAGAAGCGGCTACAATGGGCATCCACTTTTGAACGTACTGCTTTGCAGTATTACTTTTTTTGCAGAACAAATCGAGATACTTTTTAGCACCGTCGATATTGCCATTCAACCAAAAGAGCAAGTAGGTACGAGCCGCATCAGCAGAAGCATTACCCTGTGTTGCGTGAGACCAGTCGATAATGTAAGGTGTACCGTCTTCGGTGATGATAATGTTTGAAGGGTTAAAGTCGCCGTGGCAAACCTTATTATGCTTAGGCATACCTTCAAGGCGAGTATGCAAATCATAACGGGTAGTAGCGTCAAGCTCTGTGGAAGCAATTTTAACACTCATTTTATCCTTAAGTTTGTTAAGTAACGGAGATTTCTTATCGTGAACTGAGAGCTGCAAGTCAACGAGCAATTCGATATATTCATCCTTTTTCTCAGCATTTTCTTCCATAAGCTGAGCTAATGTTTTGCCCTTGATATACTCAGATACGATTGCCCATTTACCGTCAACCATGGTAACTTCCAAAACTTTTGGAATATTAAGACCGGTTTCTTCGATTCTTGCTTGATTTAATGCTTCGTTCAAAACATCGGCTTTAGAATAATCAGCGTTAAAAACCTTAACGCATCTATCACCATCACGGTAGATAGTTTTATTATTTCTTACTGCGATAACTCTATCAAGTTTCATCTTTATTTCCTCCTTAGGGTGACAAGAGTTAAATTTGTCACGCCTGACAAATAATAATTTTATGTTTTTTCTTGCCTCATCATTTGTAATACAATAGTATTACTGCATTCTTCGGCTTCGCCCTACCAAAAAATTATTGATTTGGCAGGTCGGAGAATTTCTCTCTGACACCTTTTTTGAAAGGCGCAGCGTGAAATTTATAGTAAGGCTATTTGCCTTACAAGAATGAACGCAAGAAAGGCGGAAAAGGTGTCGAGTGAAATCGTAACCGATTCAACTCTTGTCACCCTATGCCTTCTTACCCTTGCGGTAGGTAACTTTTACATCGTCAACCTTAGCGGTAGCCGCAACATCAGCTGCGGTGGGCTTCTTGGTTTCTACGAAGTGCTTGCCGTAGTAAGCATTGAGATACATTTGCTTAATTTCGCTCATAAGCGGATAACGGGGGTTAGCGCCTGTGCATTGGTCGTCAAATGCTTGTTCAACCATTTCATCAATGTTTTCAAGGAATGCATTTTCATC
>JAZORK010000081.1:0-2106 GCA_045656485.1 Acutalibacteraceae bacterium
TACAGGCAAAACCGAGCTTACAGGTTCTTTAGGTGATGTAATGCAGGAATCCGCCAAAACTGCAATTAGCTTCGTTCGTAGCATTGCATCTCAGTATGGCATTGATTCCGACTTTTATAAGAATAAAGACATTCACATTCACGCTACCGAAGCGGCAGTACCAAAGGACGGCCCTTCGGCTGGTGTCACAATGGTTACTGCAATTGTTTCGGCTCTTACAGGCAAAAAAATTAAGCGTGATATTGCTATGACAGGTGAAGTAACTTTGCGTGGCAGAGTGCTTAAAATCGGCGGTTTACGTGAAAAGGCTATGGCGGCTTACCGTGGTGGAGTTAAAACTGTTTTTATACCTCGTGATAATTTGCCCGATTTAGATGAAGTTGACAGCATTGTTAAGGAAAACGTAAGATTTATTCCTGTAAGCTTTGTGTCGGAAATTTTGCAAAATGCTTTCGTTGAAGAAGCAATAGAAACTAAAGAAACTGCTATTTTTAAAAATTATATAGCACCACAAAATACAGTAAGTCAATAGGGAAGTGAATAAGGTGAATTTTAACAACGCACAGTTTGAAAAGGCATTCGGTACCTTTGCACAGCTAGAAAGCTCGGATATGCCCGAAATATGCTTTTGCGGAAGGTCAAACGTTGGTAAATCTTCTTTAATTAATAAGATATTAAACCGCAAATCTATAGCCCGTGTTAGTTCTAAACCCGGTAAAACAGTAACAATAAATTTTTATAAGGTTGATAAAATCCGCCTTGTTGACCTGCCGGGATACGGCTATGCTAAGGTTAATTTCAGTGAACGTGAACGCTGGAGTGAGCTTATGGAAGGCTATTTTAAATCAGGAAGAGATATTAAAATGGCATTTCAGTTAATTGATATGCGCCATCCTGCAACCGATTTCGACCTTTCAATGCTTGATTTTTTGAGCCAAATGGAAATACCTTATACGGTGGTTTTAACCAAGGCTGACAAGCTAAATAAAACTGAAACCGAGAATCGTTTACGCCTTATTAAAGAAGAATTAGGCGAATTTGCAGAGAATACTCAAATTATACCATTTTCGGTTCAAAACAACCTTGGTGCCGAAGATTTGAGAAGTATAATTGAAAAACTGATTTAAAAACTACCTTGATACTAAAAAATTATAAAGGATGTTATTATGAAAAATAAATTTTTCAATACATTGCATTATTTTGTTTATGACTTCGTAGTTGCCTATTTTTCCGTTCTTATTGCATTTTTAACTATAGGATTTGAATTTTCTTTCATATGGCCTAATAGATTTGTTCTTATTTCGGTTATATGGCCTATGGTTACTATTTTCGGCTTGTATCTTATGAAGATTTATAATATTCTTTGGCGCTTTTCAGGTTTTAGCGAAATTGCCCGTATTTTTATAGGTTGTTTAGTACCGTTTATTACAACATCGGTTGCTGAAAAAGCGGTTTTTGATTTGGATGTAAATTTTTCAATTTATGTAATGAGTTATTTCTTTACAGCCTTTTTCATACTTCTTCAGCGCTATATTGTTAAATATTCATTAATAAAAAAAGCCGACAAAACATCACGCTCACCCAAAAGCACAATTAAGGGTAACGTTATGATTATCGGTGCGGGTGGCGCAGGACAAATTATTGCTAAAGAATTATCTAATAATAAGGATATTAAAATCAAATGCTTTATTGATGATGACCCCATGAAAGTAGGGCAATATTTGTCAGATATACTTATCGTTGGTGATGTGGGCACTATCGTTAATAATGCCGAAAAATATAAGATTGATACTATTATTTTTGCAATTCCAACCTGTACGGTGGCAAGACGTACCGAAATACTTAATATTTGCGGACTTACAAAATGCCAATTAAAAATTTTGCCGCAGTTATATCAACTTGAAAATGTTAATGAGTATGTTCCTACTATTCGTAAGGTTGAAATTGAAGACCTTTTAGGCCGAGAGGTTAAAAAGGTTGATTTGGAAAATGTAATGCACTATGTTAAAGACCAGGTTGTTTTGGTAACCGGCGGTGGCGGTACTATTGGTAGTGAACTTTGTCGTCAAATTGCATCGCATGCTCCTAAGCAGTTAATTATCTTTG
>JAZORK010000082.1:0-12050 GCA_045656485.1 Acutalibacteraceae bacterium
TCAAGAAGAAAACTGGCAAAATGAATGGTATTGATGTTTCATATTGGCAGGGTAAAATTGATTGGAAAGCAGTAAAATCAGACGGAATTGATTTTGCCATAATTCGTATCGGCTATCGTGGTGAAGACGGAAAACTTTATAGTGATAGTAATGCGCAGTACAATATTCAGCAAGCGCAAAAAGCAGGAATTTTGGTAGGCGTTTACTTTTTTTCGACCGCAATTAATAAAATAGAAGCTGCCGAAGAAGCCAAATTTGTTATTAAAGCTATTAAAGGTTATAGAATTTCTTGCCCGGTAGTTTATGATTGCGAAGGTTATTTAAACGAAAAAAGCCGAATGTATAAATTAACCAATGAAGAAAGAACCGAAAATGCCTTAAGCTTTTTGAAAAAGATTGACACTGCCGGTTATCAAGCAATGTTTTATGGCGCTAAGAGTCATATTGAAGATAACAAATGTTGGGACACTAATCTTATTGAAAGTAAATATAAAATTTGGTTAGCCTATTATTCTTCTCCTACATATCCGAAAATCAATACACCTGAATATTCGGGTAAATATGATATGTGGCAATATACAAATCAAGGTAAGGTTGATGGTATAAACGGAAGCTGTGATTTAATAGTTTCATATAAGGAGTATAAATTAAACTCACCCAAGGATAAAACTGTCAAAAACGAAATTGCCGAAGCACCTAAAACCGAAGAAGAAAAAATCTATGAAGATGTATCCGATTCTGTAACCGCCAAAGAGGTTGTTAATTTGCGTTCAGGTGCGGGAGTAGATTACGATATTGTTGGTACTTTAAAGAGTGGTGATTTTGTAAAACGAATCGGTATTGGTAGTAATGGTTGGTCAAAACTTATATACAAAGGAAAAACAGTTTACGCTATTTCTAGTTATCTTAGCAAAACTGCCGTTGAAGTACCTAAAAAGAATATTGTCGGTGGTATGGAATTTACACCAATTGACGACAAGGTAACTCCCAAAATGGAGGTTAATTTGCGTAGTTTGCCGACGACCGATAGTGATGTTGTTGCTAAGGTGACAAGCGGTACTTTTTTAAAAAGAATTGCGATTAGTTCAAAAGGGTGGTCAAGGCTTTTATATAAAGATAAAGAGGTTTATGCAGTTTCGAGTTATTTGACGGATAAAGCACCGGAAATTAACTCTAAACCTGATAATAGTGTCGAAAATTTAGTTGAACATGGTATGACCTTTAAAACTGTTAAACCTGTAAATGTAACTGCCAAAGAAGAAACTAATTTACGTGAAGCACCGTCGACCGATTCTAATATTGTTTATACATTAAAAAATGGTGAGTACGTAACAAAAACCGCAATGAGTGATAGCGGTTGGGCACGTCTTGAATATAATGGAAAAATTGTCTATGCCGTAAATTCTTTCTTAATCGGAGCTGAATAATTTTTCTATTTATATTAGTATTTTGTTTACTTAAAAAAATCTTATATTTTTATGCATATTTTCAATAAATTCCTTGAAAATATGCATTTTTTATTATATAATGTATTATGTATAAATTTGTTTTGAGGTGGACTATGAATCGCAGACAAGCAAGAGAAGAAGCATTTATTTTAATTTTTGAAAAACACTTTAATTCACTTGACACTCAAGAGATTTTAGAAATCGCAAATGAAGTGCGTGATTTAAAACCCGATGCTTATATTAAAAGCGTTTTTACAGGTGTTTACGATAATTTAGAGCTTCTTGATAATATTATTTCAGAAAACAGTATTGGTTGGAAGATAAATCGTATTTCTAAGACGTCACTTTGTATTTTGCGCCTTGCAATTTATGAAATTAAGTTTATGGAAGATATTCCTGTTTCGGTTTCTATTAACGAAGCGGTAGAACTAGCTAAAAAGTATTCTACACCTGAAGATGCATCTTTCATAAACGGTATTTTATCTAGCGTAAATAAGTCTCTTTAATATGCAAGCTGTTACTGTTAAGCAATTAAACCTTTACGCAAAATCGTTAATCGAGGGTGATTTACGCCTTAACGATATCTACGTTTCGGGTGAAATTTCAAACTTTAAAAATCACTATGCAAGCGGGCATTTATATTTTACTTTAAAGGATAACGATGCCGCTATACGCTGTGTTATGTTTAAAGGCTATACTTCACAAATTAAGTTTAAAGTTGAAGATGGTCTTAAAGTAATAATTCGCGGTAGAGTTTCTATTTATGAAAAGGATGGACAGTTTCAGCTTTACGCACAGGAAATGCATTCCGATGGCTTGGGTGATATATCCTTACAGTTTGAACAAATTAAGCAAAAACTTCAAAAAGAAGGCTTATTTGACCCGGACAGTAAGCGCCGTATCCCTAAATTTCCTAAAAGAATTGCTGTTGTTACATCTGAAACAGGCGCCGCTGTGCAGGATATTATAAACGTATTATCACGTAGATGGTCTCTTTGCGAAATTATGCTTTGCCCCGTATTGGTTCAAGGTGAAAATGCCGCTACGGATATGATAAAGACCCTTGATAGAATATATAACCTTTCTAATTGTGATTTAATTATAATTGGTCGTGGCGGTGGCTCTATCGAAGATTTATGGGCATTCAATAACGAAGCCTTAGCCCGTAAAATTTATGAATCACCAATACCGGTAATTTCGGCAGTAGGGCACGAAACTGACTTTACAATATGCGATTTTGTAGCCGACCTACGTGCACCGACTCCGTCTGCGGCGGCCGAACTTGCTGTGCCTGAACAAAGCGAATATTTATTAAAGCTTAACGGATATTCTACTCGTTTAAAAATAGCTTTACAAAACAAATTAGATTTAAACAAATCTAAATTTTCTTTACTTGCAAATTCGCTTTACTTGAAAAAACCGATTCAAGTAATATTAGAAAAACCTTTGCAGCAAGTTGATGATTTGTATGATGAATTATTGACTTCTTTTCAAAATAAGGTTAATGATTATAAATTACGCTTGTCTAAAGATTTAGCTTCTCTCGATGCGCTTAGTCCTTTAAAGGTTTTAGCACGAGGTTACAGCGTTGCTGAAATTAACGGTCGTCCTTTAGTGAGTGTGACTTCGGTTAATATTGGCGATAATATTAATTTAAGACTAAACGATGGTAGTCTTTTGTGTGAAATTAAGGAGAAAGGTGAACATAATGGAAAATAACTTTGAAAATTCTCTTAATGAACCTGAAAATATCATTAAGCAGTTAGAAAACAGTGATGTTTCACTTGAAGAATCTATAACACTTTTTGAAAAGGGTGTGAAGCTTTCGGATGATTGCCGAAAAATATTAGAAAATGCCGAAAAGAAAATTATCACCCTGACTGAAGCCGAAAGAGAAGAAGTTAATGATTAATAAAATTTTAAATGATTATAAAAGCTTAATTGAAAATGAAATCGACCGTCTTTACCCGGATATTGATACAACCTGGTATAAACAAGTGGTTGATGCTTCTCGCTATAGCCTTTTGCTTGGCGGCAAACGTATAAGACCTATTATTATGCTTGAATTTTGCAAGCTATTTGGTGGCAATATAAAAAATGTAATTGATTTTGCTGTAGCGCTTGAAATGATTCATACCTATTCGCTAATACACGATGATTTACCCTGTATGGATAATGATGATATGCGCCGTGGAAAACCTTCTTGCCATATTAAATTCGGAGAAGATATTGCATTATTAGCAGGGGATACCTTGCTTACCGAAAGCTTTAAAATTGCGGCTAATTCTAATGCTGATAGTACTTTAAAAATTAAAGCAATTTCCGTTTTGTCAGAAAGGGCAGGACTTCACGGAATGATTGGCGGTCAGGTTATGGACCTTTCGTTTGAGAAAAACAAACCCGACGCCGAACTTTTACGCACAATGTATATTAAGAAAACGGGTTGTTTAATTTCGGCTGCGGCTGAAATAGGTGCAATTATTGGTGGTGCCACCGAAGAACAAATTGCTATTGCTCAAAATTTTGCTATTAATTTAGGTCTCGCTTTTCAAATTATTGATGATATTCTTGATGTTACCGGTGATGAGGCTGTTTTAGGCAAACCTATTGGCAGCGATGCCGAAAACGGCAAAACAACACTTGTTACATTGTTAGGTATTGACGAGGCTCGTTTACTCGCAAAACAACTTACCGACGAAGCTTTGGGATTATTATCAAAGTTTTCTGGTGATACAACTAATTTAAGGGAACTTACAAAATATTTATTAGATAGAAATTATTAAAGGACTGTGTAATTTGAAGTATCAAATTCTTGAAAATATCACTTCACCGCAAGATGTTAAAAAACTGAACAACAACGAACTTCATACCCTTTGCGGTGAAATTCGTGATTGCATTATTGAAACCGTTTCAAAAAACGGTGGACATCTTGCATCTAATTTGGGTGCGGTTGAATTGACTCTTGCATTACACAGAACTTTTGATTCACCTAAGGATGCTATCATCTTTGACGTGGGTCATCAATGCTATACTCACAAGCTTTTAACGGGTAGATTTCCGCAGTTTTCAACACTTCGTACTGAGGGTGGTATATCCGGTTTTATGAAGCCTAGCGAGAGTGAGCACGACCCTGCTATAACAGGTCATAGCAGCAACTCAATTTCGGTGGCTTACGGCATTTATAAAGCTAAAAAGCTTTCGGGTGAAAGTGGCACAGCTATTGCGGTTATCGGTGACGGCGCACTTACAGGTGGAATGGCTTATGAAGCACTTAATAATGCAGGTACTTCAAAGAGTAATTTTATTGTTGTTTTAAATGATAATAAAATGTCAATTTCGCGCAATGTTGGTGGTTTGTCACGCAGCCTTACAAAAATGCGTAATAAGCCAAAATACCATAATTTTAAGTTTGCTATTAATAAATTTTTGCTTAAAATACCGCTTGGTAAATACATTAATTCATTTATTTTCACTTTAAAAGAATCCTTAAAGGGTGTTGTTTATAAAAATAATGTATTTTCTTCACTAGGTTTTAACTATTTGGGTCCTGTAGACGGGCATAATATTGAAGCTATGGAGGCTTTGTTTAAAATTGCTCAAAGCTACAACCGACCTTCATTAGTTCACGTTGTCACCACAAAAGGTAAAGGTTATTCCTATGCTGAAAACAGCCCTAAAAATTACCACGGTGTTTCACCCTTTGCAGTTGAAAAAGGCGCAACAGTAAGCCAAAAGGAATCTTTTTCCGATATTGCGGGTAAAACTTTGTGTGAATTAGCGTGTAAAGACCCTAAAATATGCGCAGTTACCGCCGCTATGACAAGTGGTACAGGTCTTTCGGAATTTGCTAAAACCTATAAAAACCGCTTTTTTGATGTCGGTATTGCCGAACAACACGCAGTTACATTTTGCGCCGGTCTCAAAAAGGGCGGTATGAAGCCTTATTTTGCAGTTTATTCTTCATTTTTGCAAAGGGCCTACGACCAAATAATTCACGACTGCGCTATTGAAAATTTGGGGTTAACCTTGCTTATTGATAGGGCAGGTATAGTTGGTGAAGACGGTGAAACACATCAAGGCTTGTTTGATATTTCATTTTTGACCTCAATACCAAATATACAGATTTATTCGCCTGCAACCTATGATGAACTATCATATTACATTAAGCAAAGTGTTGACAATAAAAATATTACAGCAATTCGTTATCCTAGAGGTTGCGAAGCAAAAAATTCACTCGATATCGATTACAGTGAAGAATATTCGCACATAAAAGGTAACAGCAAAAAGCTGATTGTAACCTATGGTAGACTATTTTCTGAAGCTTTAATTGCTAAAGAAAGTGACCCCAGTTTAGATGTTATTAAATTAAACAAGGTTTATCCGTTTAGTGATAATTTAATTAACACACTTTTAAAGTTTAATAACATTCATTTTTACGAAGAAACCATTAAGAATGGCGGTATTGGTGAGCATTTATCGGCTTTATTGCTTGAAAATGGCTTTAACGGTGATTTTAAAATACACGCTATACAAAATAAATTTGTTCCTGCAGCATCGATAAAATCGGCTCTTGCTTCAAACGGTCTTGATGCTGACAGTATGTTAAGGAGTTAAAATGGCAAAAATCAGGTTAGATGTTGCTTTGGTGGAAAAGGGATTTGCCCAAAGCCGAGAGAAAGCGAAGGCGCTAATAATGGCGGGTATCGTTTTTGTTAATAATCAAAAATCCGACAAAGCAGGGAACACCGTTAAAGAAGATGATATCATAGAAGTTAGGGGAGAAACCCTTAAATATGTGAGTCGTGGCGGATTAAAGCTCGAAAAAGCTGTAGAGGTATTTGATTTTTCACTAGAAAATGCAATTTGTGCTGATATTGGTGCTTCAACAGGCGGTTTTACTGACTGTATGTTACAAAACGGCGCTAATAAGGTTTATGCTATTGATGTTGGATATGGTCAATTAGCCTGGAAATTAAGAACCGATGAACGTGTTGTAAATCTTGAACGCACAAATTTTCGCTATGTCACACGTGAACAAATCCCCGAAGAATTAGATTTTGCTTCGGTTGACGTTTCCTTTATTTCGTTATCATTAATTTTACCCGTAATGCGTACCTTACTAAAAGACGGCGGTCAGGCAGTGTGCCTTATAAAACCGCAGTTTGAGGCAGGCAAAGAGAACGTTGGTAAAAAAGGCGTAGTAAGGGATAAGAGTGTTCATATTGCTGTAATTGAGAAAATTGTAGGCTTAGTTCACGAAAACAATTTTTCGCTTTTAGGGTTGGATTTTTCACCTGTAAAGGGCCCCGAAGGTAATATTGAATATTTATGTCATATTAAGAAAAGTGATAGTCCGCAAAATTTATGTGAAATTGATGCGGCACAGGTGGTTGAAAAATCTTACGAAGCATTAAAGGAGTGATAATAGATGACAGTTGCGGTTTTACCTAATCTTGACAAACGTGGATCTGCTCAAGTGGTTGAAAAATTAGGCTTATTACTTAAAAAAGAGGGTATTGAGGCATATTTACCTGATACAATTTGTGGTCCTAATTTTAAAACCGCCCCCGAAGATGAATTATACCGCTTGGCTGATGTTATTATCACCATCGGCGGGGATGGAACTATTATTCGCTATGCAAAGCGTGCCGCACTTGACAATAAACCTGTTTTGGGCATTAATGCCGGTAGAATGGGTTATCTTGCTAATATTGAACAAAATGAATTGTCTTTAATCTCAAAGCTTAAAAACAATGAATATACCGTAGAAAACCGTATGATGCTTAATGTAGAGGTTTTTGAAAACGGAAATAAGATTAATGAATATTTAGCACTTAACGATGCTGTTATTACAAGTGGCTTTATTTCCCGTATTATTGATATTTCGGTATCGGTAGGTAAGGATACTATTAACTATCTTGCCGATGGTCTTATTGTTTCCACGCCAACAGGCTCGACAGCTTATTCAATGTCGGCGGGCGGACCTATTATAGACCCTTTGACCGAAAACTTTTGTATTACGCCAATTTGTTCACATTCACTTTCGGCTAAACCGATATTACTTGGCGCAAATAATATGATTACGCTTAAATCTTTTTCTAAAAAAAGGACCGAAATTTATTTAACTATTGATGGCAGAAAGGTTGCAAACGTTAAGCCGTTTACCGAAATCAAGATAACTAAATCTTCAAAAATGGTAAAGCTGATTCGCCTTAACGACCTTTCATTCTATAAAACACTTTCTATTAAATTTAACGATAGCAGGAGCTTTTAAATTTGAAACAGACAAGACAAAAACAAATTCTTGAAATTATTAAATCTAATATTGTTTTAACCCAGGAAGACCTACAAACTGAACTTTTAAATTTAGGCTTTGATGTTACTCAGTCTACTGTATCACGTGATATTAAGGAATTAAAGCTTATAAAAAGTCACGATAAGGACGGCAATTATCGTTATGTTGCAAACAGCTTTCGTAGCGGTGACAGCACCCAAAAAAATATTTTTGCAAGTGCTGTTGTGTCGGTTGATTATGCACTTAATAATGTTGTAATCAAATGTCACACCGGTTTGGCTTCGGGTGCTTGCGTAGCGTTAGACGAAATGTTCCACGAATATATGTTAGGTTCACTTGCAGGGGACGATACAATTATTGTTGTAACCCGTAGCACTGAACATTCTAAAACACTGGTACAACAAATTAATAATATTTTATAACGGCGGAATTTTTATGTTAAAATTTTTACATATTGAAAATATTGCGGTTATTGAACAAACCGACATTGAGTTCAAATCGGGCTTCAATGTTCTTACAGGTGAAACAGGCGCCGGTAAATCAATTTTAATTGATGCTATTAATGCCGTTTTGGGTGAGCGTACTTCTAAGGACTTAATCCGTACAGGATGCGATACCGCGCTTGTATCAGCAGTTTTTGGTGATTTAAATGCTCAGTCACTTACTGCATTGCAGGAAAATGATATAATACCCGATACCGATGGTAATATCGTAATAAGTCGAAAATTAAGCCTTTCGGGTAAGGGTATTATTAAAATCAATAATATTCCTGTTACGGCTACTGTTTTAAGGGAAATTTCAAAAAATCTTATCGATATTCACGGTCAACACGATAATCAGTTTTTGTTAGACCCTAATATGCATTTAGGTTATATTGATGCAATTGCCGAGAATCAAACATTAATTGACGATTATTACGCTGAATTTAAACAACTTAATATAATCCGTAAAGAACTTACTTCACTTCAAATGGACGAAGATGAAAAGGCGAGAAAAACCGATTTACTTAAATATCAAATAAACGAATTAGAACAAGCTGAAATCAAGGTGGGGGAAATTGCTGAACTAAAAGAGAAATTGGCAACTTCGCAAGGTTTTGAAAAAACCTTAAAGGCACTTAGAGGAGCCACCTTTTTGTTAAGCGGTACAGATGATACCGATGGTGCGGTTTCGCAGCTTAATAATTCTATAAAGCTTTTAAAATCCATTGATAATAATCATTTTGATAATGCTATTTTAAAATTAAATGAAGCATTAATTGCGACTGAGGATGCAAGGGCAGAGATTGACGCTTTTATTTCTAATACCGATTTTTCTGACCTTGACCCCGATAAAATAAGCAATAGACTTGATTTATTATCCCGACTTATGTTAAAATACGGCAATAGCGAAGAAAAAATGCTTGAGTTTTTAGAAAACGCACGAAACGAGCTTGATACCATTGCTTTTTCCGAAAAACGCATTAATGAACTTTCTTTCCTTTTAAACGAAGCCAAGGACAAGCTGGTTGCAAAGGGTAAGGTATTGACCGAAAGCCGTGTTAATGCCGCGCTTGATTTCTCAAATAAGGTTTGCGGTATTTTAGAATATCTTAATATGCCAAACGTTAAGTTTAGCGCTGCTATTACACAAGGTAAATACACTAAAAATGGTTGCGATACTGCCGAATTTTTAATTTCCGCCAATGCGGGCGAAACCTTAAAGCCTTTACATAAGGTTGCTTCAGGCGGTGAATTATCCCGTGTAATGCTTAGCATTAAGAGTGTTCTTTTAGATAAGGACAATGTTGGCACAATGATTTTTGATGAAATTGATACAGGCATTAGTGGTATTACAGCAGGTAAAGTTGCAACTCAGCTTAAAAATGTAGCAAAAAAACGACAAGTAATTTGTGTAACACACTTAGCGCAAATTGCCGCCGTAGCCGATGAACATTTGCTCATTCAAAAAACTGTTAATGAAAATCATACATTTACAAATGTTACAGCGCTTGATTATGAGCAAAAAATAGGTGAAATTGCCCGAATAATGTCGGGTACAAATATAACTGAAAATTTATATAATTCCGCAAAGGAATTGTTAGATAGGAGTAATTAAGATGAAAATTTATGACGAACTTGTAGCCCGTGGCCTTATTGCACAGGTTACCGATGAAGAAGAAATCAAAGAACTTATAAACGAAGGTAAAGCTACCTTCTATATTGGTTTTGACCCGACTGCTGACAGTTTGCACGTTGGTCACTTTATGGCACTTTGCCTTATGAAAAGACTTCAAATGGCAGGTAACAAGCCTATTGCACTTATCGGTGGCGGTACTGGTCATATTGGTGACCCTTCGGGTAGAACTGATATGCGTTCTATGATGACTGCTGAGCAAATCCAACATAACTGTGATTGTTTCAAAGAACAAATGAGCAAGTTTATTGAATTTGGCGAAGGCAAAGCTCAAATGGTTAATAATGCCGATTGGCTTTTAAAGCTTAACTATATCGACCTTTTGCGTGAAGTTGGTGCTTGCTTCTCGGTTAATAATATGCTTCGTGCCGAATGTTACAAGCAACGTATGGAAAAGGGTCTTTCTTTCCTTGAATTTAACTATATGATTATGCAAAGCTATGACTTCTATCATTTGTTCAAGGAATACGGATGTAATATGCAATTTGGCGGTGACGACCAATGGTCTAATATGCTTGGCGGTACTGAACTCATCCGTAAGAAACTCGGTAAAGATGCTTACGCTATGACAATTACTTTACTTCTTAACTCTGAAGGTAAGAAGATGGGTAAAACCGTTGGCGGTGCTGTATGGCTTGACCCCAAAAAGACCAGCCCTTACGAATTCTATCAATACTGGCGCAATGTTGCCGATGCGGACGTTTTGAAATGTATCCGTATGCTTACATTCTTACCTTTAGAAGAAATCGACAAGATGGATTCTTGGGAAGGTGCACAGCTTAACACCGCTAAGGAAATCTTGGCTTACGAGCTTACAAAGCTCGTTCATGGTGAAGAAGAAGCCGAAAAGGCACAAACAACCGCCCGCGCAGTATTCGGCGGTGCAGGTGCACACGAAAATATGCCTACTACAGAGCTTTGTGCTGATGACTTTACTGACGGTAAAATCGGTGTTCTTGCTATGATGGTAAAAGCAGGTCTTGCTGCTTCTAACGGTGAAGCAAGACGTCTTGTACAACAAGGCGGTGTTAGCATTAACGACCAAAAGATAACCGATGCTTCACACGCTTTAACAACCGACGATTTTGGCAGTCAAGTTATTCTTAAAAAGGGCAAAAAGAACTTCGTTAAATTTGAGGTTAAATAATGGGGCTTTTCGGTCGCAAGCACAAAAATGAGAACCTGCTTCGCACCTTTGACGGCAGGGAAGTAAAATACGTTACAAAAAGAAACAGTAATCCTGATGGCACAGTTACCTACGATATTGTAGGCAAAAGCGGCAGGATTGCTGTAATAGGCGATTATATTCGTATAATATGCGGTGAAATTGACGTTTTCAATTGTAAAATATCTGATGCTAAGTATTATCTTTTAATGAGTGGTGACGGTGTTACGGTTGAAGGTCAAAACACTGTTACGGGCAATTATGATAACGTCACGGCATATTATACTTATTATCGCAAATAACGGGGTTATTTATGTTAAATAAAATGCGTAGAATTTTTTTAATATTAGTACTATTGGCGGTAACTTTGATGGAAATCAAGGCTTTTGATTTAACTATTTCAAGCCTTGGTACAGGTATTTTTATCTACTATACCGAAATTTCAAATCTTATTACATTGTTGTCTTCGGTTATTGCTATAATTTATCTTATAATCACCTTTAATAAGCCACTTGAATTTCCAAATTGGCTTTCAGCTACAAGGTTTTTAAGTGCTACAATGCTACTTATGACAATGCTTATTACAATTTTTGTCTTAGTTCCACATTCACCGCATTTAAAGGATAGCCTGTTGTTCAGCGGTTATGGTCTATATCATCACACCTTAGCCCCAATTTTCACTATTGTTTCATACATATTTATTGAACCACACTTTAACAAAAAGCGTGTGATTTTTGTTCCTCTTATTGCTACCTTTATTTATGGATTCTTTATGATTTTATTTAATATCATAGGCAATGTTTCAGGACCGTACTTCTTCCTTAAGGTTAATTATCAACCTGTTTCTACTTCAATTGTTTGGAGTGTGGGACTATTATTGTTAGTATTAGCCTTTGCTGGTTTGGTTTACTTTTTGGCAGTTATTTTTGATTCTATTAAAAGAAAATTAAGACAAAACTAATATATA
>JAZORK010000083.1:0-4512 GCA_045656485.1 Acutalibacteraceae bacterium
GGGTGCTAACAATTTGTGTGAGGTGAACTATGACAGAGCGCAACGATATAGGCTTTAAGGTGCGTATTTTGGCAAATCTTTTAAAACGCGATATTGAAAAAAGCAAAAGCGAATTGGGATTTGATTTGCCTAAAGGTATAAATGGTTGGGCGATTTCTTATTTTTTTGATAATAGTGATAAAGATATTTTTCAAAAGGATTTTGAAAACGAATTTTCAATACGCCGTTCTACAGCAAGTAACATTTTAAAAACTATGGAGCAAAACGGTTTTATTGTTAGGGTAAGCGTTGAAAGTGATGCACGGCTTAAAAAAATAGTACTTACCGAAAAGGCAATAAATATTCATAAATTGGTTCTTAAAAGTATCAATGAAAGGGAACAACGGCTTCGAGAAGGCTTAACCCCCGACGAAATTGAAAGCTTTTTAAAAATTACCGAAAAACTGATAGCAAATATGGAGGATAGTAATGATTAAAACCTTAGCTAAAAGTATAAGAGACAATAAATTACCTACTATTTTAACCCTTATTTTTATTATGGGTGAGGTTATTATAGAGGTGCTTATTCCGTTTTTTACTGCTGACCTTGTTAATAATATTGAAGCAGGTGCACCAATAAGCAGTATTATAAAAACAGGTGCATGGCTTGTTTTAATGGCGCTTATTTCACTTGCCTGTGGCGGAATAGCGGCTATTTCTTGCGCTCGTGCTTCTTCAGGCTTTGCAAGAAACTTGCGCCGTGATATGTTCCAGCGCATTCAAAGCTTTTCTTTTTCTAATATAGATAAGTTTTCATCCACATCGCTTGTAACACGTCTTACTACAGATATTAACCACGTGCAAATGTCTTATATGATGATTATAAGAACAGCTATCCGCAGTCCTATGCTACTTATTTTCTCAGTAATAATGGCTTATAGAATGGGCGGTGCATTGGCTACATCTTTTGTGGTGGTAATACCTGTGTTGTTCTTTGGGCTTTTGCTTATAAGCCGTAAGGCTATGCCCGCTTTTAGAAGGGTATTTAAAAAGTACGATAAGCTTAATGAATCTATTGAAGAAAACGTACGCGGTATGCGTGTTGTAAAGGGCTTTTCACGTGAAGAATACGAAAAGAAAAAATTTGCTACCGCTTCGGACGGTATTGCCGAAGATTTTACAAAGGCTGAGCGTATTGTAGCCCTTAACACCCCTATAATGCAGTTTTGTATGTATTTTAATACAGTAGTGATTTTGTTCTTGGGCTCGTATCTTGTAATTACAAGCAAGGGTTTGACTGTAAACGTTGGTCATATTTCGGCTATGCTTACCTATGGTATGCAAATTTTAATGTCACTTATGATGCTTTCAATGATTTATGTTATGATTACCATGTCGCTTGAATCAATGAAGCGTATTTGCGAAGTATTAAATGAAGAACCCAACCTTGCAAATCCCCAAAACCCGATTTATGAGGTAAAAGATGGCTCAATTGTATTTAAAAACGTAAGCTTTAAATATAATAATGATGCTAAAAAATTTGCCCTTGAAAATATAAATCTTAATATTAAATCGGGTATGACAGTAGGTGTTATAGGCGGTACAGGCTCAAGTAAAACTTCTTTAGTGCAGTTAATACCAAGACTTTACGATGTTTCAGAAGGCTCGGTAATGGTTGGTGGTGTAGACGTAAGAGATTACGATATTAAAACACTTCGTGACAAGGTTGCAATGGTTTTACAAAAGAATGAGTTGTTTTCAGGCACTATAAAGGAAAATCTTCGTTGGGGTAACGAAAACGCTACCGATGAAGAAATCATTGAAGCTTGTAAATTGGCTCAGGCGGATGAATTTGTTACCACCTTTGCTGATGGTTATGATACTTATATTGAGCAGGGCGGTAGTAATGTTTCGGGCGGACAAAAGCAAAGACTTTGTATAGCACGTGCACTTCTTAAACAGCCTAATATTTTGATTTTAGATGACTCTACAAGTGCAGTTGACACAAGAACCGATGCGATTATCCGAAAGGGATTTAGGGAATATATACCTGAAACCACAAAAATCATTATTGCACAACGTATTGCATCGGTTGAAGATGCCGATTTAATTATTGTTATGAATAACGGTAAAATTGATTCTATGTGTACACATAGCGAACTTCTTAAATGTAGCCAAATTTACCGTGAAGTATATGAACAACAAACAAGCGGAGGTGGGGAAGATGAGTAAACAAAATAATGATATGCCCCGTAACCTTCCAAGAGGTGTTGCGGCGGTTCGCAAGTTTAACGGTAAGGCGTTAATTCGCACCTTGAAAATTTTATGGCAAAGTAACCCCGTATTATTAATTATTGCACTTTGTTGTATTGTTTTTTCATCAATCGTGGCAACCCTACCGGCTATATTCAATCAACAAATTATAGCCGCTATTGACCAGTTTTATAAAGCGGGTGACTGGTCAGGCGCTAAAGAGGTTATTATCCCTAAAATCGTAACCCTTGTTATTATTTATGTTGTATCACTTTTGTCGGTTTTTGCCCATACACAGTTAATGGCATATATTACTCAAGGATTTTTGGGTAAAATGCGTAAAAGCGTGTTTGAAAAGATGCAAAATCTACCCATAAGATATTTTGATACAAATAAGCACGGCGATATTATGAGCCACTACACTAACGATATTGACTCCATTCGTCAGCTCGTATCACAGTCTATTCCTTCGCTTATTCAAGCGGGTATAGTTGTTTTGTCGGTATTCTTAATAATGCTTTCTTACAGTATTTGGATTACCTTGGTAGTAATCGCAGGTGTCTTTTGTCTTTTCCTTATTACCAAAACAGTGGGCGGTGGCTCGGCTAAATATTTTATGAAGCAGCAAAAGTCTATAGGTAAAGCCGAAGGTTACATTCAGGAAATGATGAACGGCCAAAAGGTTGTTAAGGTTTTCTGCCATGAAGAAAAAGCACTTGAGGATTTTGACAAGGTTAATAACGAGCTTTACGGTAATGCCGTACGTGCTCATTCCTTTGCAAATATTTTAGGCCCTATAAATATGAATATTGGTAATATACTTTATGTTATTATCGCTACTGTTGGCGGACTTTTACTCTTGCTTGATGTTCCTAACTTGAGTCTTTCGGGTGCGGCACTTAGCATTAGTATCGTAATCCCGTTCCTTAATATGACAAGACAGTTTACAGGTAACGTTAACCAGGTTTCACAGCAGATAAACTCGGTTGTAATGGGTCTTGCCGGTGCTGAGCGTGTTTTTGAACTTATGGATAGCGACCCCGAGGTTGATGATGGCTATGTAACACTTGTTAATGCCGAAATTGATGACAATGGCAATATTACCGAAACTACCAAGCGCACAGGCGTTTGGGCGTGGAAGCACCCCCACAACGACGGTACACTTACCTACACTAAGCTAGAGGGTGACGTTCGCCTATTTGATGTTGACTTCTCTTATGTAGAGGGTAGACAGGTTTTGAAAAATGTTAGTGTTTATGCAAAACCCGGTCAAAAGGTTGCCTTTGTAGGTGCTACTGGTGCGGGTAAAACCACTATTACCAACCTTATTAACCGTTTTTATGATATTGAGGACGGTAAGATCAGATACGATGGTATAAATATTAATAAGATTAAAAAATCGGATTTGCGCCGTTCTTTAGGTATTGTTTTACAGGAAACCAACCTCTTTACAGGTACCGTTATGGAAAATATCCGTTACGGAAGACTTGATGCTACCGATGAAGAGTGTATAGAAGCCGCTAAGCTTTCGGGTGCGGATGATTTTATAACCCGTTTGCCCAAAGGTTATGAAACTGAGCTTTCTAACAACGGCTCTAACCTTTCGCAAGGTCAGCGTCAGCTTATAGCGATTGCCCGTGCGGCAGTTGCCGACCCGCCTGTTATGATAATGGACGAAGCTACTTCAAGTATTGATACCCGTACCGAAGCTATTGTACAAAAGGGTATGGATAGCTTAATGAAAGGCAGAACAGTTTTTGTTATTGCACACAGACTATCTACCGTTAAAAATTCTGACGTTATAATGGTGCTCGATAAGGGCGAAATTATTGAACGTGGTAACCATAAAGAACTTATCGCCCAAAAGGGTAAATATTATAGCCTTTATACAGGCGCATTCGAGCTTGAATAAACTTAAAAAACTCTCGCTACGGCGAGAGTTTTTTCGGTTAGGAATGTGTAATGTGTAATTCCTAATTATATGGATATATTGTAGTTTGTGCAATGTGATTTAAACTGATAAAAATATTTACATAAAAATTTTTTGTGGTATAATATATTTGTAGAAATTTGTTTTGTGAGGTGAGAGCGTGGACAAGTTTATTTTACATTCAAAATATAAACCTACAGGCGACCAACCGCAAGCAATTGCTGAGTTGGTTGAAGGTATAAATAATGGCGATAAAGAGCAGGTTTTATTGGGTGTTACAGGTTCAGGTAAGACCTTTACAATGGCGAATATTATCGAAAAAGTAAACCGCCCTACACTCGTTCTCGCTC
>JAZORK010000084.1:0-3802 GCA_045656485.1 Acutalibacteraceae bacterium
CAAACCGTTTGTCAACACGGAAATCCGGTAGTAGAACGAATCGGCTATACTTCAAACCGGGATTTCTTCCGCAGTGAGAAAGTCTGCCAATTATATCCAGAGATTGCAGATATTATGGTCAATTACGCAAAGGAATACCATACAGAATATTTGTACTTCTCTGACGCAGGCCGAAAATTCCAACATATCTACGACCCTTTTTATAATGACGTGATTAAGAGTGACGACAAAAATATTGCCTATGATGATTTAGACGCACTGTTTTCAGCACTCAGTCAATCTATGGGTAATATTATCAGCATCCATCCCCATCGAAGGACAAGATCAGCTGTCTTATATATTCTAGAAAATGCCATTTTTAAGTGCGTGAAAACCGTTGCAAAAGTATTGATAAAGATACCCGTATTCAAGCGATTTATGAGCAAATATTATTATCTAGCGAAAAAAATCTAAATGTGGTGAAACGAATGGGCAACATACAGTCTGTACGGCAAGTACAAGATAAAATACTCGAAACTATGAAGTATATAGATACACTCTGCCGGCAGAACGGGATTGTGTATTATATTATGGGCGGAACAGCCCTGGGCGCTATTCGCCACGGTGGTTTTATTCCTTGGGATGACGATTTGGATATTGCTATGCCACGCGAAGATTATGAAAAATTTATAAAACTTTGGAACACCGACATTCACAGTGACTGCCGTTTGTTCCACCAAACCACCTACCCCAAATATTACCTGCCCTTTGCTAAGGTTATTTTAATGAAGGACTGCAAATTTTCTTCCCTTATTCGTACAGGTCTTAAAGCAATGAAAGAGGCAAACGGACCAGGTATTGATATTTTTCCGCTTGATGAAACAGGTCCTTTAAGCCACGAGCTTATTAAACGTTCACGCAAGGTGCGCAAATTGCGCAACGTATTGCTTACAAAGGTTTACTATATTAAAAATCCGCAAAAGCGGAAACTTTACCGCCCACAAAGCATTTTTAACAGTTATAAAACATTGCATAAAAAGTTAACCAACATTATTACCGCCACCCCAAACAAGCCAACTGACTATTACACCAACTTCTGTAGTGCTTATAACATCTCTAAAGAAATATTTCCAAAAAGTTATTTTGAACCTGCAAGAATTATTGATTTTGAAGGCTTAAAGGTTAAAATCCCCCACAAAGCCGAAGAAGTTTTAGCCTGTATTTACGGCGACTTTATGACTCCCCCACCCGAAGACGCAAGGGTTTGCCCACACCAATATATTGTTAGGACTAAATAACCTTTAAAGGAGCAATACTATGAAAATCGGCATTATATCGGTAAATAATGCACACAATTTTGGTACTGCTATGCAGGCTTTAGGACTTAAAAATTTCCTTGAAAGTCAAGGCCACGAAGTTAGGATTATAAACTACCGAAATACAAATATTGAAAAATCATATCGTCCAGGTCGCATTTTGCCGGGCGATAGCAAAAAATCTAAATATAAATACCTAAAAAAATGGGTAAAAGAAGCGATAAAAAAACCATATTTGCCACTTCGCCGTCAGCGTTTTGAAAATTTTTTTGATGAATATTTAAGCCTTACTAAACCCTGCGCCACAATAAAGGATTTAAGAAACGCAAATTTTGATTTTGACGTAGTTTTTACAGGCAGTGACCAAATTTGGAACAGCACCATTACCAAAGGCTTAGACCCTGCTTTTTTTGGCGATTTTGTCGGTAACAAAACAATTGTGGCTTCTTACGGTGCAAGCATTGGTAACGAAAGCGTACCACAAAGGGAGCTTCCCGTATTTTGCGAACACTTTAAACGAATGGACTATATCTCAGTCCGTGAAGAAAAAGCCAAGGAATTTTTAAGCGCTGTAGCCGATAAAGAAATTGCAGTCGTGTGTGACCCCACTTTTTTGCCCGACAGAACATTTTTTAAGGGTTTAGCAAGTAAAAAAAGTCCATACGGCAACCAAAAATATATTTACGCTCACGTTCACCATTATTCCGCCAAAGCGGTAGAACTTGTAGCCGCCGCTAAGGAATTATCACAAAAAACGGGGCTTCCCATAGTTCACAACATTCAGTGTGCAAAATTTAAAAATCAATTGGGCAGGACAGTGGGTGCAGGACCAATTGAAACCCTTAATGCTATTGCTCACGCCGAATACGTTTTAACCCAGTCCTTCCATTTGTCTGTTTTCGCTTTGATTTTTGAAAAAAACTTTATCACCATTAAACGTGACCGCAACAACGACCGTTTGGATAACCTTTTTGCTAAATTGGGTCTTCTGGACCATTTTGTAGAACCTAACACTCCGCTTCCCAATTTGGAAGATTTAACCGTAAACTTTGAAGAAGTACACAAAAAAATGGACGCTATGCGCCCAGATTCACTCAAGTTTATAAATTTGGTTTTAAAGGGGAAAAAATGCAGTCGTGTGCCCGATTACTTTACAAGCGGTGACAAATTCACCTGCTACGGCTGTTATGCTTGTAAGGATTCCTGCCCTACCGAAGCTATTACAATGGAAAAGGACATCGAAGGCTTTTATCAACCGCAAATTAATGCCGACCTTTGCATAAACTGTGGCAAATGTAGCCGTGTTTGCCCCTATAACACTAAGGCTACTAATACCGATTTTGAATCGGTAGGTTATATGGCTTATGCCAAGAACGAATTTGATTCAAAACATTCTGCTTCGGGCGGTGTATTCCCCATACTTGCTAAAAACATATTTTCAAAAGGCGGATATGTAATAGGTGTTAAATATAATAATTCTTTAATACCCGTTTATGATATTGCCACCACCCTTACCGAAGCAAAAGAATTTCGTGGCTCAAAATATGTGGAACCTCGCCATAATAACATTTACAAAAAAACCAAAAAAGCGCTAGAAACAGGCAAACCCGTTTTATTCACAGGGGCCCCTTGTAAAATTGCAGGGCTTAAAAACTATTTAGGTCGTGAATACGAAAACCTTATAACCGCCGAAATTATTTGCGCTTGTTCTTCATCTTCACTTATATTTAAGCGTTACCTTAAAGCTAAAACGGATGAAAAGAAATCCAATGTCACTAAAATCGCTTTTAGAGATAAATCAAAAGGTTGGAGCAACGTTGCCACTACACTTAACTTTGAAAATGGTAAAGAAGAATCCACCAAAAGGCGTTGGAATATTTACTACCACTGTTTTGTTAGTGCCTATCTTGCAAAACGCTCCTGCTTTAGATGTGAATTTGTAGGCAACAATAAAATTGCCGATATTACAATGGGTGATTTTTGGGGTTACGACAAAATTAATAAAAATCTAAAGGTAAGCAAAACAGGTGTTTCGGCATTAAAAATAGCCACTAAAAAAGGTATGGACTTTTTAAACGAAATTAAAGGCGGTCTTTGCCTTTATAAAGTTACGCTTGATGATATTTACCAAAACAACCATTCGTGGCATATTAAATACACCCCTGAGCGTGAAGAAATTTTCAACGACTTTGCTAAAAACAAGGATGATACCATAAAAATTTTAAAAAAATACAACTCTCGCTATTCAAAGAAAAAATAATTGCATAAAAAACGGCAAGACCTTGAAAGTCTTGCCTTTTTTATTACAACAAATATCCCGCAAAAATACCAAGCACAGCCGAAATGCAAATAATAATTATGGGGTGAACCTTTTTATAAAAAGTAAGGAATACGCCTATTAGGAATATACCCGCCGAAACATAAAAATCTACGCTTTTAAAAATTGCAAGGCTAAACCCGTTAGGCACAAAAACCGTTGCCGCAATTGAAAGTGCCGCCGCACCTAT
>JAZORK010000085.1:0-21630 GCA_045656485.1 Acutalibacteraceae bacterium
GCGCCTCTAACCTGTTGGTCAGCGTGACGTGAGTCAACACCTAAGCGAACGTGGATTTCAACTGTTTCGTCAAACTTAGCAGTACCTGTTTTAGTAGCAAGTTCTACTGCTTCGTTAACATCGTAAAGCTTACCGGGTTCGATAAGCTTAGCGCTTTCGTTATATTTTTTACCGTGTTTCATTTCTTACCTCCAAATGTGGTTAAATCGGAATTATCCTCCCACGCGAGCAGATTAATCTACTACTTCGATACCCATACTGCGAGCAGTACCAGCTATCATGCTCATAGCGGTTTCAATGCTTGCTGCGTTTAAGTCGGGCATTTTTGTTTCAGCAATTTTCTGAATTTGCTCTTTTGTGATTTTAGCAACCTTAGTTTTGTTAGGTGTGCCAGATGCAGTTTCAATACCGCAAGCCTTCTTAATAAGAACAGCTGCAGGTGGTGTTTTTGTGATGAAACTGAAAGAACGGTCAGCGTAAACTGTAATAACTACAGGAATAATAAGACCTACATCGTTCTTAGTTCTTTCGTTAAATTCCTTAGTAAACGCCATGATGTTAACACCATGTTGACCAAGAGCAGGACCTACAGGTGGAGCCGGAGTGGCCTTACCAGCAGGAATTTGCAATTTAATGTAACCAGTAATTTTTTGAGCCATTTTATTTGCACCTCCATTATTCGTGGTAACAGTGTTTTTCTAAACACTTGGCGGAACGGTCATATTCCGTCCCTCCCACCGTGACACTTTTATTTCAAGTGTCGGATTGACTGTAAATTTTAATTAATCGTCGATAGAAATTTGGTCAAGTTCAAGCTCAACCGGAGTTTCTCTACCAAACATTGAAAGAACAACACATACACTGTTATTTTCAGTATCAACTGTTTTAACAGTACCTGAGTAGCCTTCCAAAGGACCGCTGATAATTTTAACATTATCGCCTTCCTTGTAACCAACCTCAACGCTGTGCTTTTCTACGCCAAGAGCAGCTACTTCCATTTCGGTTAGCGGAACCGGTTTACTTGCCGGACCCACGAAACCTGTACAGCCACGGATGTTTCTTACAACATACCAGCTGTCGTCAGTAACAATCATTTTAATAAGAACATAACCCGGGAAGATTTTGCGTTCTATCTCGCGTTTTTTATCGTCCTTAATTTCGGTAACAATTTCGGTAGGGATTTTAATATCTTGTATTAAATCCTGCATACCGCGGCTTTCAACCATTGTTGCCAAGTCGGTTGCTACTTTATTTTCGTATCCTGAATAGGTATGGACAACATACCATCTTGCTTCTTGTGTTTCAGCCATAACTACCTCCGTGCTTTATGCACCTAAGATAAGTTCCAATAATTTACCAAGACCGAAATCGATAGCCCAGATAAGAGCACCGATAATTAAACACATAACAAGAACTGTTACAGTATTCTTAACAACATCACGGAGACTCGGCCAAACGATTTTCTTAACTTCGCTCTTATTGTCACGGAAGAAAAGAACAACCTTTTGCCAAATTGTTTTCTTATCCTTAGATGCTTTTGCTTCGATGTAATCGTCGATGAACAAGTATGCAATTGCAAAAACTGCAAACAAGGTCATAACAATTGCTAAGATGAGAACAAAGCTTGTGTGCTCAATAGCTGTAACATTCTTTAAAGGACGAGCATCGATAAATCTTGTATCTCTACATAAAGCAATAACCCACATATAAATTGCAGAAATTAATGCTAAAGCAGATGAACCATAGCGAAGACCTTTTGACTTAAATGCAAAGCCACTCATAAGAGCAGCAATAACAGTAAGGCAAAATACGAAAAGAATATGAGCAGACATTGCCATATTATAAACTGTTTCGCCAACGGTAAGATTAGCACCGAACGCCAACTGTGCGGCAACCGGAGAAACTGTAGCACCGCCTGTTACGATATTAGCCATTGGTGCGAAGAACAAAAGCACCGAGCCAACACCGAAAATAACTGCTAAAATTTGAGAAATTTTATTAATGATTTTCATCCTGTTACCTCCCTACTTTGTTTCCTTGTGTAGGGTGTGCTTTTTACAGAATCTGCAGTACTTGTTCATTTCAAGTCTGTCGGGGTCGTTCTTCTTGTTTTTCATTGTGTTGTAGTTGCGTTGCTTGCATTCTGTGCAAGCGAGTGTGATTTTAACTCTCATAACGGCACCTCCCGCTTTACGGAAATATTTTTTTGCTTTTACTTTCGTAAAAGTATTTAGCCTCCCTCTGTTCAGGGCAAAAACCGCATCACAACACCACATTTTGCGGTGTCACGAAAAGCACACTGCGATATCTTGCGCCTTAGGCAAAATGGTTCTTATTGCAAAAAAAAAGAACCCTCTAAGAGGTATAGTCATTATAGCATAAGAGTACCAAAAGGTCAAGCATTTTTTGGCCCGAAATAGCGGTTTTAGTAATTTTTTATTGCTAAAATAAAACATATATGTTAATATATCTTAGTTGAATACTTTTAAGGAGAATTTTTGTGAGCGTATTACAAAACGAAATCGCCAGAAGACGCACATTTGCGATTATTTCCCACCCTGACGCAGGTAAAACCACACTGACCGAAAAGTTCTTACTTTACGGCGGTGCAATTCAAACCGCAGGCTCGGTTAAAGGTAAAGCCACCGCTAAGCACGCAGTAAGTGACTGGATGGAGCTTGAAAAACAACGTGGTATTTCTATTACGTCGTCAGTTATGCAATTTGAATATGACGGATATTGCATAAATATTCTTGATACCCCCGGCCACCAGGACTTCTCAGAAGACACCTACCGTACACTTATGGCGGCCGACAGCGTGGTAATGGTTATCGACGCAGC
This sequence comes from Acutalibacteraceae bacterium, assembly GCA_045656485.1. GTDB lineage: Bacteria > Bacillota > Clostridia > Oscillospirales > Acutalibacteraceae > UBA737. The sequence continues at coordinate 2,842 of JAZORK010000085.1, forward strand.
AAAGGGTATTGAAGCCCAAACCCGTAAGTTATTTAAGGTTTGCGCTATGCGCCATATCCCGATTTTTACATTCATTAACAAGCTTGACCGTGAAGCCCGTGACCCGTTTGAACTTTTAGACGAATTAGAAAAGGAATTCGGCATTGGCACTTACCCTGTAAACTGGCCTATCGGTTGTGGTGTAAGCTTCAAGGGTGTTTTTGACCGTGACAAGCGTGAAATTTTATCATTTAGCGAACGTCACCGTGGTCAAGACAAAATCAAGCCCACCCCCTGCGATATTACCGATATAGAAAAAATGGATGAGCTTATAGGTCCTTACCAAAGAGCTGAGCTTGTTGACCAGATTGAACTTTTAGACGGTGCTAGCTTTGAGTTTGATTTAGAAAAGGTACAAAAGGGCGAACTTACCCCTGTTTTCTTTGGTTCGGCGCTTACCAACTTTGGTGTTGAGCCTTTCTTAGAAAACTTCCTTAAAATGACGACCTCCCCGCTACCTCGTATGTCGGGCGACAGCGAAGTTTCACCTTTCAGCGAAGAATTTTCGGCATTTGCTTTCAAAATTCAGGCTAATATGAATAAAAACCACCGTGATAGAATTACCTTCTTCCGTATTTGCTCGGGCAAGTTTGAGCGCGGCGCAGACTATTTCCACGTGCAACAGGGCAAAAACGTGCGCCTTTCACAGCCACAGCAAATGATGGCGGAAGAACGCCAAATTATAAACGAAGCGTATGCAGGCGATATTATCGGTGTGTTTGACCCAGGTATTTACTCAATCGGTGACACCGTTTGTTCACCTAAAATGAAGGTGCAGTTTGAGGGTATTCCCACCTTTGCGCCTGAGCATTTTACAATGATTGAACAAAAAGACTCCTTAAAGCGTAAGCAGTTTGTAAAAGGTGTTGAGCAGATAGCCCAAGAAGGTGCGATTCAGATTTTCCACGAACCGAATACAGGTATGGAACGTGTAATTGTGGGCGTTGTTGGTGTGCTTCAGTTTGAAGTGCTTGAATACCGCCTTAAAAACGAATACGGCGTGGACGTTATCCGTAACGACCTGCCATATTCATATATCCGTTGGGTTAAGAATAAGGATATTGATATAAAGAGATTAAACCTTACATCCGACACCAAATGGGTGCAGGATTTCAAGGGTAATAATATCCTAATCTTCACAAGCGAATGGAATATCAACTGGGCACTCGACAAAAACGAAGGCTTAATTTTAGAAGATTTTAATAAGTAATATAAAAAGGCACCATCTGCCGTGGCGGATGGTGCTCTTTTTATGTCTATTACAACATTTTTACTTTGCAAGGGTGCCGCCATCATTTTTAAGGAGTATTAAAACCTCTTCTTCGGCCAAATTCAAAACATTTATATAAACCAAAACTTCGGTTTCGCCATCGGTGCAGGTAAACTCATAACACCGTGCTTCTTTCCCCTTTTTAGTGGGAATCAAAGCCACCGCCGTTTTGACAATTTTAAGCTCAGGGCTCACCTTTTCTCTTGCTTCTTCTGCAGTATGCACCGCTGTTTCAAAAGCACGGGTTTGGTGGTTGGATATATACCCCGCCGCCTCATAGAGCATAACCTCACCATTATCCATAGCTATACCAACCTTTATTAAGTCGGTATAACAAATTGTTTCACCGTCAAGAAAGGCAAAATTTATTACGCAAACACCCTCTTGCGTAAAATAATAGGTTTCTATAAAAGGATTAAGGCCCTTGTTTTCCAAAAAACGCTTTGCTTTTTCGAGTGCCTGTTTATGCGAAATTATATGCTCAGAAATTTCCCTGTTTTTACGCATATAAACCACAAAACCGCCTTTTTGACTCACCGCAATATTCGTTTTATCCCCGCCAAAACGAAAGGTTTCTATCTTGCCGTTTTCTTGTGCTATAAAATCAATTTCGCCGTTTTCACAATCTAAAAATTCACAAGCAATATCCTCTGCACCTACCTTACTCACCTGCTCGGCACCCTCTAACATAGCGGGTGTTTTTTCAAATAAATGGTCTGAGTATGGTCCGTCATACACAAGGGTGGGATAATCACTAAGCTCACCCTCTATTTTACCCAAAGAATCCGAAAGGGTTTCCTCTATACTGCTTTCGATTTTCCCTTCAATTTCGCTTGCCCAATAATTAGGGTTGTCATAGCTTATTTGAACGGTATTTACAATACCTGCAACCTTGCGGGCAGTATTTGAAAGCTCGGTAATATTATTTTGGTAATCCTGCGGAACCTTGCCCTCGTCGTATAGTTTACCCGCCACCGCAAAAGCATAATTGCCCGCCTGTGACAAAAAGCGGTTAACAACACTGAGCCTTGAACCTGATGGCAGCTGTGATAAAGAGGATTTTGAAATTTCGGCCTCGGTTAAAAGCTCGGCGGCGTAACGGCTTAAACTAGCGGGCGAGGTTGTATACCTTGCCTTTTGCAATATTAAGGAAATATTATTAAGCGAAGCCGAAAATTCGTTTAAGCTTTTGGAATAATTATTTTCTATTTGAAGCTTTAAGCGCTCATTGGTTTGCTTTTCCTTAACCACAAAGCCCGAAAGCACCAAAACGGTTGCCCCTAAAAAAGAAACAAGCCTTACAATATTTCGCATTTTCATAAACTATCACCTTAAATGGTATTATTTACAAATTAAAGCAAAATATTTGTAAGGCTTAAAATTAATCTTCTTTTTTTCTGAACTCAGCGATTATAAGGAATATAACCACCAACACCGCAGCCGAGAAAGCCACCGTGCCAACAATAATCAGGGGTTTAAAATTCTTTTCTTTTGGGAATTGCTCTTTTAAAGCATCATTAATATACGACCTGTCAGAATCGCCCGCTGTAAAGAAAGAAAGGGTTATCTTTTTGGCGTTTTTTACGGTAACAAACTGAGTGAGCACATATTCTCCACCGCTATCTTTGGTTTTAAGCTCACTTTTCAAGAGTTTAAAACCATTGATACTTACCACTTCACCCTTCGAGTTTTCAAAACCCGAAATTTCTTTGGTAAGGTTTAAAATTTCGCTCTCCTTCATCACCGAAAAATCCACTACTTTTTGTGAAAAAGCATCGGCAATTTCACTTCTCTTTATTTGTTTTGTATTGTCACGGTTTATAGCAAGATAAGTTATGTTGTTTTGGTTTACATAATCTGTAATATCATTTGCGTTCATATCAAACGCACTGCAAAAATGCTCAATATCATCTTGGCCGTAAACCAAAAATTCACTTTCGGCTAAAACCGAAAAAGAAAAGCACAAAACAAATACCGCTATAAGACAAATTATCTTTTTTACCACTTGAATCACCTATTGTTTTGCTTTTTAGCGGCGGTAAGAGTGTTTTGCATAAGCATTGCAATTGTCATAGGTCCCACACCGCCGGGCACAGGGGTAATAGCCGAGCATTTATCTTTAACTTCGGCAAAATTAACATCACCGACTAATTTGCCGTCTACACGGTTAATACCAACGTCAATAACAACAGCACCGTCTTTAACCATATCACTAGTTACAAAATTAGGTCTGCCAACAGCCGCTACCAAAATATCAGCTTCGTTACAAACCGAAGCTAAATCGTGTGTTTTAGAGTGGCAAATAGTAACTGTGCCGTTTTTGTGAAGGAGCAGCATACCCATAGGCTTGCCAACAATATTAGAACGACCGATTACCACACAGGTTTTACCCTCGATATCGATATTCTCGTATTTAAGCATCTCCATAATACCTGCAGGTGTACAGGGAACAAAATCATAATCGCCAAGCATAATTTTACCCACATTTGCAGGGTGAAAAGCGTCAACATCCTTTTCAGGCAAAATTGCATTAATTACCGCCTGTTCATCCAGGTGCTTTGGTAACGGGAGTTGGCACAAAATACCGTTAATGCTCTTCTTATTATTAAGTGTATCAATAAGGCTTAAAAGCTCTTCTTGTGTGGTGTTTTCCGGCAATGCATATTCTTCCGAAATAATACCCAAGGCTTCGCAAGCCTTTTTCTTGTTAGAAACATATACCTTGGAAGCCGGGTCTTCGCCCACAATAATAACCGCAAGACCAGTTGTAACGCCTTGCGCTTTTAAGGCTTCTACTTCTGCTTTAACACGTTCCTTAACGCTAGCCGAAATTACTTTGCCGTCAATTATTTTAGTCATCTTCATTCTCCATATTCTCGCTAAAAATAGCGGTATATTCAACCGATGCTTCTTTAATTCTTTTGCGCATAAAAACTATAATTGCAATACTTACAGCCGATGCCAGAAAACCTAAAAGGCAAGAAACCTTAATCGGTCCCCACATAAGACTGTCTGTACGCAAAATTTCAATAAATCCACGACCAAAACCGTACCAAGCGCAATACATTAAGAAAACTTCACCGCTAAAACGGCGGTTTTTGCTCAACTTATGTATTATAAAGAAGCCTACAATACACCAAATTGATTCATACAAAAAGCAAGGGTGAACTAAACCTTCGCCCATTTCGGCTATGGTTTTTTCACTTTGCATACCCCAAAAGCTACTGCCTGTAAAGCTACCATAAGCTTCTTGGTTAATAAAATTACCCCAACGGCCTATACCTTGACCAATTAAAAAGCCTAGGGCTGCTAAATCAAACATATCGGTAATTTTTATTTTAAAAGCCTTACAAACTATAGCTCCCGAAATAAAAGCACCTATAACTGCGCCGTAAATGGCAATGCCCGCAAGACCTGAAGAACTACCAAAGCCAAAGAAGTCTTTAATGCTGTGGCATTTGACCCCGTCAAAAATAACGTAATAAGCACGGGCACACAACACAGCAATAGGGGTGACTATTAATACTGTGTCTATCATCTTATCAGTATTAATCCCCAAACGCTCGGAATTACGCATACCGTAAATAATAGCCAACGAAAAACCTAGGGCTATTATAATGCCATACCAATAAATATTCCAGCCATTAGCCCCAATAGGCAAAGTAAATGCCACAGGGTTTAGGTTCAAATGTATTCCAAAAATTACAACATCATAGGCCATAAATTATCCCTCACTTAAAGGGTTGATTATAGATAAAACTGTCTTTTCATTATCTAAAGCAGCCAGTCTTTTCATAACATCATCAACCGTAATGGATTTTAAATATTTTATTTCATCAAAAAGGCAGGTGTCATTCATAGCACAGTCCACCATTTGCATCACAATGCCTTCAACATTGTTAAAGCTTCTAATAGCGTTGCCATAAAGACCGCGGTGAATAGCCGCAAATAGCTTTTTATTTATGCCTTCTTCACGGATTCGGCAAATTTCGGCCTTGATTTCTTCAGCAACTTTTTTAGGGTCAGACGATTCGCCCTCAAAAATCACTGCATTATAGCCATCACCGCAAAAATGTTCAAAGGAAAATTCGTCATTAATAAGACCATCTTCCATTAAACGTTTATAAAGAGGTGAACAGTCACCCGCAATAATTTCAAGCAAAATTTCGGTGCAAATGCGTTGCTTTACACTAAGCTTTTTCGAAGCATCCTGCTTATAGCCAAAGCAAAACATCGGTTGTGCAACTTCAAGACTTTGTTCTACCACAGGTTTTAAAACGGTATCGGGCTCTTGAGGTTTTATACGCTCGATCTCAAGGGGAGTAGAATCCTTTATCCCCTTTTCTACCATTTTCAAAATCTTATCAGCTTCAACGTTACCCGCAATACATAAAAACATATTTGAAGGGTTGTAAAAGGTGTTGTAGCATTTGTAAAGTAAGTCGGCATCAATTTTAGCAATGCTTTCGGTAGTGCCTGCAATATCAATCCTAACAGGGTGGTTTTCATACATTGCAAGTAACATATTAAACATTACACGCCAACCTGGACTATCGTCATACATACGTATTTCCTGCCCGATTATGCCCTGCTCTTTTTGTACTGTAGCCTCGGTAAAATAGGGTGACTGCACAAAAGAAAGCAAAATCTCCAAATTTTCATAAAATAAATTAGAGCAAGAAAAAAGATAACAGGTTTTATCAAAGGAAGTAAAGGCATTAGCGTGTGCGCCTGTTTTAGCATATTTTGAAAAGGCGTCGCCGTCTTCACTTTCAAAAAGCTTATGCTCTAAAAAATGGGCAATACCTTCAGGCACCTGTGTCTCAGTACCGTTTACTGAAAAGCAGGTATCAATAGAGCCATACTTTGTGCCGAAAATGGCATAGCAGGAATTATACTGCGGTTTTTCTAAAATATATATTTTAAGACCCGAAGAATGCTCCGCTTTAAGATAACTTTCCCCAATATCGCTTGTAATAATTTCCTTTAGCATATTACACCCTCCCTTGGTAAAAGCTTATATATTGTGTGAAGTTTTACGCCTCTTGCGGCGAAAATAACATCTTCTTTTGTAATTAGCTTGATTTTTTCAATTATATCTTTAGGTGAATAGACATTTTGACTATTCACCTTTAAGGCATACCACAAATCAAGCGCACCTTGGCTGTCATAATAGGTGTTAAGCGAATCACAAATACTTTTTATAGAGGATTCAAACTCGCTGTCACTAAATTCGCCATTTTTCATTATTTCAAGCTGATTTAATATTTCGGTTATGGCCTTATCGGCATTGTCGGTTTCAACACCCGAATCAACCGTTAAAAGCCCCTTGTAGCGCACACTTGAAGCCGAGCAGTAATAACAAAGGCTCATTTTCTCACGCACGTTTGTAAAAAGGCGAGAATACGGACCGCCGCCGAAAATATCGCACATAACTAATAAAGGCAAGGATAAATCGTCGTCGCCGTACATATCACACGAAAAGCCCATAACAATTTTACCCTGCTTAACGTCCATTTTTTCAAAAACGGTGTTAACCTTTTTAGCAGGGGTAGCGGGCTTGCAAACCTTGCAGTCGGTAATATCATGCCTTGTTACTGTTTCAAATTTAAGCTTTATATCCTCAAAAAGCTTTTGAGGCACAGCCGCACCCACAACGTGAATACGCACAAAGGCGGTTTCTAACATATTTTGCCAAGCTTTATAAAGACTTTGGGGTGTAATTTTTAAAACGTCGTCAACCGTGCCGCACTTTGGAATACCATAAGGTGTACCTGCAAACATTTCGCTTATAAGGCGATTTTTAGCATAAATACGCTTTTCGGCAATTTCACCCTTAATGTGCTCAATAGCCTTGCGCTTTTCACGCTCAACGTCACTTTCCATAAAAGCGCCGTCTTCTACGTTAGGGTTAAAAATAAGATTTAAAAGCAGTTCACTTGCTTCCTTCACAAGCGAATCACTATCAAAAGAAAATTTATCATCAATAACCGAAACGCTCATTCTAAGCAGTTGACAGTCACCATATTTTTCACAGCTTGAATTAACCCTTGCACCGTAAAGCTTATTAAGCTTTAAATTAAGGGCAGTAAAAGAGGGATAATCCTTACTGCAGGATGTCAAAATAAAAGGAAGCAAGGCATTTTCAGCCACAGTTTCCTTACCCATAGGCAAATAAAAATTAAATGACACCGATGTAGTATTAAAGCGGTTGTTAGCAATAAAAAGACCCTCTATACCGTCGGCTTTTAAGGTAATTTTGTTAGACATTTTGGTTCCCCTATAAAAGTTTATTCTTTAAAATTATAACATACCTACCACATTTTTTCCACTACTAATTGAAAATTTTAAAAAAATGTGCTAAAATATATTAAAATATTAATATTAAAGGCTAAAGGAGGGTAAAATATGAAAAAAAAGCACAACCGTGGTATTAGAATGCAAAACCGTATTCTTATTTCGGCTTTGCTTTTGGTTTTACAGTTGGCCTTTTTATTTTTAATAATTTATGATTCAAGCCTTTATTCTGTATGGGGCTTTACCTTCTCTATGATTATCGGCGCCATAACCTCCATATTTATTATTAATAAACGAGGTAATGCCGACCATAAAATCAGCTGGATAATTTTCATACTCCTTTTCCCCATTTTCGGCATTTCGGTTTATTTATTATGGGGCGGCGGCAGGGTTTTGCCACATTTGCGTAAAAAGATGCACACCTGTAAATCGCACTACGACCCCTACCTTCAACCCAATGAAGCCACAATGAACAGTATGCGGTATTTTGATATGCCACACTCCCGCCAGGCCGAATATTTAACAAACGAAGCCGAATCACCATTATATAGCAACACCTCGGCCGAATATTTGCGTTCGGGCGAGCGTTATTTTGAGCGCCTTTTAGAAGAGCTTGAAAATGCAAAGGAATATATTTATCTCGAATTTTTCATTCTTGCCGAAGGCTATATGTGGGATAGAATATACGATATTTTAAAGCAAAAAGCTGCCGCTGGCGTAGAGATTAAAATTATTTTTGATGATTTCGGCTCAATAAAACGTCAACACAAGGGCTTTTTACAACGTGTTAGAAGTCACGGTATTGAAATTTCTATTTTCAACCCCATTTATCCCTTATTTAGCAACTATTTAAACAACCGTAACCACCGCAAAATTGTGGTTATTGACGGCACAATAGCCTTTACAGGCGGTATAAACATTGGTGACGAATACATCAACCGTGAAAAACGCTTTGGGCATTGGATGGATAGCGGCGTTATTATAAAGGGTGATGCGGTTACAAGCTTTCTTTGTATGTTCTGTACTATGTGGGAATTTATCACAGGCAAACGTATAGATGCCGAAACCCACATTAAAACCACCAACAACGTTGATGACGGCTTTGCAATACCCTATAGTGACGGTCCGCTTAACCTTAACAACCCTGCCGAAGGCATATATTCCCAAATTTTAAACTCGGCACAACGTTATGTTTATATAATGACCCCCTACCTTGTAATTGACGATATGATGACCGCCACCCTTTGTATGGCGGCAAAATCGGGTATTGAGGTTTGTATTATAACACCGCATATTCCTGATAAATGGTATGTGCATAACGTTACACAATACAATTATCTCGAGCTTTTGCAGGCGGGCGTTAAAATATATGAATACACGCCGGGTTTCCTACACTCCAAAATCTTTTTATCGGATGACCTAATTTCAACCGTGGGCTCGGTTAATATGGATTACCGTAGCTTTGTATTCCACTTTGAATGCGGTGTTTGGCTTTCAAATAAAGAGGCGGCGCTTAATATTAAGCAACACTTCCGTGAGGTTTTGGCAGTCTCGCAAGAAATCACCCTTGAAAATTGGAAAAAACGCCCCTTAAAAACACGCTTTAAGCAGGCGATTTTGCATATTTTTGGTCCTTTAATGTAATTGACATTTTATTATTTTATTGTTATAATGAAGAAAAGATATATGAAAGGCGGTTATCGCATGAAAAATTTTATTAAAGTTATGGTTTCGTTACTTGCATTCTTCGGCGCAATTGTAGGTGCTCTTGCAATTTTCGACAAGGTGCAAAACAAAAACCGCATTAAAGGCGACTACCTCGAATGTGATACCGAAGAAGAATAAACAATATAACTTAAAAACCCGTTGCTTAAAGCAACGGGTTTTTTATATCAATTTAGGCACAAAGCTACCATTTGGCTCCCTCTGACGAGGGAGCTGGATTTTGCGAAGCAAAAGACTGAGGGAGAGAAAACTACCCCTCCGTCACGGCTTTACCGTGCCACCTCCCCTGACAAGTGGAGGCTACGGTTTCTACTTGTAAAACCGTCTACTATCTTATCAATTTTTAAATAATCAACCCCAAATAATTATTAAATATTGTTTTCATAACCTTTGGTACATTATCAATGAACTCATTAAATTGTTCATTATTATTATTAATATCTTTTGGAAAATCACTAATACCCTTAACTATAACACATTTTACATTATTCATCTTACATACCTGTGCAATAGCCGCACTTTCGGTATCGGCGATGGTGATGTTATTATTTTTTAATTCAAGAAAATCTTCCCACATCACAACGGCTTTATCTGCCGTTCCTATACTACCTGTTTTAAATTCAAAATTCAACCCAGACAAATCTAATTCCACTGTATATTTTTCTTTTATAAGTGGTTCGATTTCTTTAACTGTGCAATCATATTGATAAGTAACATTAGGTATAATAATATCCAAAACTTTATAATTATTATCAATCCCCGCACAAGTTCCTGTAACAATTACTTTTTCTAAATCAAATTTTATAATCATATACTGATTAGCCGCAGCAGCGTTTACTTTTCGCACACCGGTATAATAGAATATGACCTCCTTACCGTTGATAACTTTCAAAAAATATTTGCCAAACGCATATTCACTTAGTTCATCACTTTGAAGGTTGAAATGGTTAATTGTATATTCCCATTCTCTCCTTGCGGAAATACTTATTCCAATCATAAAAATCACCTATATTTAAGTTTATCAATAGCACAGCTAAGGAATTTATTTTACTATATCAACGCTAACGCACAAAACAATATCACTCGCCGTCAGGCGAATATAACTGTGGCACACTTCCTTACGGAGTGTGCCACAAAAAATGCTTTTTGCTTTTATTTTACAGGATGTGTCCAACCGAAGCTATCTTCCAACTTGCCCCATTGAATACCTGTTAAGGTATCGTAAAGCATTTGGGTAACTTCGCCGATTTCGCCGTTATTTACAGGGTATTTAACACCCTTGTAGCAAAGCTCACCAATGGGAGAAACTACAGCCGCAGTACCGCAACCCCAAGCTTCTTCTAATTTGCCATTTTCTAAAGCATCTGCTAATTCATCAATGCTTAAAAGTCTTTCTTCAACGCAGAAGCCCTTTTCTTTGAGCACTGCGATACAAGACATACGGGTAATACCGGGAAGAATTGAGCCTGAAAGCATAGGAGTGATGATTTTGCCATCAATCTTGAACATAACGTTCATTGCGCCAACTTCTTCAATATACTTTCTTTCAACACCGTCAAGCCATAAAACCTGTGAATAGCCTTGCTGTGCTGCACGTTCACCTGCACGGTTAGAAGCGGCATAGTTACCGCCACACTTAGCATAACCTGTACCGCCACGAACTGCACGAACGTCTTCGTCTTCAATCATAATTCTTACAGGGTTAATTCCTTCAGGATAATAACTACCAACAGGAGAAGCGATTATAACGTAGGTTGCATTGTGAACAGCGTGAACACCTAAAGATTCATCGTTACCAAACATATAGGGACGAAGGTAAAGTGAAGTGCCTTCAGCCGAAGGAGTCCAGTCTTGTTCTAATTCCACAAACTTTTCAAGAACTTCCAAAGCTAAATCTTCAGGAATTTCGGGAAGACAAAGTCTTTCAGCCGAACGGTTCATACGTCTGATATTTTCAATAGGACGGAACATTTGAACCTTACCGTCTGCACGGCGATAAGCCTTTAAGCCCTCGAAAATTTCGCTACCGTAGTGAAGTACTGTAGATGCGGGGTGGATTGAAAGATTTTCAAAAGGAACGATACGAGCATTGTACCAACCCTTTTCCTTGTTCCAATCCATCATAAACATATGGTCGGTAAAAATTTTACCGAAGCCTAAATTACTGCTATCGGGCTTTGCCTTTAAGGTATCAGCCTTTGTGATTTTAATTTCCATTTTTAGCACTCCTTAATTATCTGCACCAATTTGCATTGCCTTAAGATTTACTTCTAACATATCTGCACGTTTTGCTGAAATAACCTTACCTAAAGCTGCTCTTACAGCTTCATCACTGTAACCGCCAAGCTCGTTTAAGATTTTACCAACAATAATCATATTAGCCAAAGTAGGCATACCGTTATCACTTGCAAGTTTAGTTGCAGGAATGTAATGAACGGTAACATCGGTACGTTTAACCTTGCGTTCAATTAAAGCAGAGTCAACAAAAATTGTACCACCTGCTACTACGCTGTCTTCGTACTTATCGAGTGAAGGAAGGTTCATAGCAACCAAAACATCGGGTTTTGATACAATAGGTGAACCTACAGGAGTATCGCTTAAAATAACGCTACAGCTTGCAGTACCGCCACGCATTTCAGGTCCATAAGAAGGAAGCCAGCTAACCTGCTTACCTTCGGTAAGACCCTTATATGCTAAGAATTTACCAGAGAATAATATACCCTGACCGCCGAAGCCTGCGAATAAATATTGTGTTGTAGCCATATTATTCAGCCTCCTTTGCGCTACGGTCTTTATAAACACCTAAGGGATAGTAGGGAATCATTTTTTCGTCTTCCCATTCGAGTGCCTTTTTAGGTGTAAGACCCCAGTTGGTAGGACAGGTTGAAATAACTTCAACGAGTGAGAAGCCCTTACCGTCGATTTGGTTTTGGAATGCCTTTTTAATAGCCTTTTTAGCAGCCTTAACATTCTTAACATTGTTAACGGCAACACGTTCAAGATATTCAGCACCATCAATTTCGGAAAGCATTTCGCATACTTTAATGGGGAAACCGCAATGGTTGGTGTCACGACCATAAGGTGAAGTTTGTGTAACCTGACCGGGTAATGATGTAGGAGCCATTTGACCGCCTGTCATACCGTAGATTGCGTTGTTAATAAAGATAATTGTGATATTTTCGTTTCTTGCTGCTGCGTGAACGGTTTCAGCCATACCGATAGAAGCTAAGTCACCGTCACCTTGATATGTAAATACAACGTTTTCAGGTAATGCACGCTTAACACCGGTAGCAACAGCGGGAGCTCTACCGTGAGCTGCTTCAATCATATCACAGTTAAAATAATTATAAGCCATAACCGAGCAACCAACAGGTGCTATACCTACTGTCTTGCCTTCGATACCTAATTCATCCATAACTTCGGCAACAAGGCGGTGAACTATACCGTGTGTACAACCAGGGCAATAGTGAAGCGGTACATCGGTTAATGCATGTGGTTTTTCAAATACTACCATTTTTTGTTACCTCCTTAATTATTTGCCTTTTCAATAGCGGCTAATACTTCTTCAGGTGACGGAATCATACCGCCAACACGGTTGCAAAGCATATATTCACCGCTACACTTTGTAGCAAGTTTAACGTCGTCAATCATTTGACCCATTGAAAGTTCAACCGAGATATAGGTCTTAACCTTACCGATTGTCTTTTCAAAGGCTTTATTGGGGAATGGCCATAAGGTAATGGGTCTAATCATACCAACCTTAATACCCTTTTTACGTGCTTCAACAATAGCATTTTTAGCAACACGTGAAGCAATACCAAATGCAGCAATACAAATTTCAGCATCGTCCATCATATATTCTTCAAACATTGCTTCGTTTTCTTCGATATATTTATAACGTTCAAAACGTTCATTGTTTGACTTTTCGAGTTCATCAGGCTGTAAGAAAAGTGAGTTTACGATGTTATGCTCTCTTTCCATGTTAGTACCAACAGTAGCCCAAGGCTTCTCGGGAGCTTCTTTGATATCATATTCCAAAGATACAGGTTCCATCATTTGACCCATAGTACCGTCAGCCAAAATCATAGATGTCATACGGTATTTGTCAGCAAGATCAAAGCCCTTAACGGTTAAGTCTGCCATTTCTTGAACAGAGTCAGGTGCTAAAACTATCATTCTAAAGTCACCGTGACCGCCTGCTTTGGTTGCCTGATAATAGTCAGACTGTGAAGGCTGAATACCACCAAGACCTGGGCCGCCACGTTGTACGTTAACAACGAGTGCGGGTAAATCAGCACCTGCAAGGTATGAAAGACCTTCGCCCTTTAAGGATATACCAGGGCTTGAAGAAGATGTCATTACTCTAAAGCCTGTTGAAGCTACGCCGTAAACCATATTTATAGCGGCAACTTCACTTTCAGCTTGTAAAAAGCATCCGCCGATTTTGGGCATTCTTTTTGCCATATAAGCGGCAATTTCGGTTTGGGGGGTAATTGGGTAACCAAAGTAATGGCGGCAACCAGCTATGATAGCGGCTTCGGCAATTGCTTCGTTACCTTTCATTAAAACTTTATCTGCCATTTTAATTTTCCTACCTTTCTACTGTAATAATACAATCAGGACACATAGTAGCACAGAATGCACAACCAATGCAGTCATCCATATTTGCGGCTTCTACGGGATGGTGTCCCTTAACATTGATTTTATCAGGACTTAAAATTAAAACTTTTTTAGGGCAAACATCTACACAAAGGCCACAGCCCTTGCATTTGTCGGTTTTGAAGGTTAATTTTGCCATTTAAAACACTCCTTTTAATTTATTTTACTTTGCAAATCCAATGCAAATGCATTGGGTATTTTGTTTTTTACGCTATCATAAATCTTACCGTAAACGCAGGTGCATTTTATAGGAAGACCTGTGATTTTTGACACTTCGCTGGCATACTCTACCGATTTTAGAACATCTTCTTCGGTAGTTTCATTACCGAGGTTTGAGTTATTGACAATGGCGGTAAATTTGCATTTACAAGCATCCTCAATTTCTCGCATAACCTCAAGTGTAGACTCGGCATCGCGTGTGAGTGGGCGGTAGCAGTTGATTACAAAAAGCATTTCGTAATCGTTTTCTTCAAGTATTGAAGGGATAATTCTACCAAGTGCCAAAGCACCACGGTCATCGCCACCAACATCAATTATAGCCTTGCAGTCTTTATTGTCAATTATAGCATACATTTGTTGCGGCATTGCAGGAATATCAACATTAGTGCCCGCATATTCGGAAGAAATAAGGGTTATCCCCCTATTTTCAAGGTCTTCTTTACTGTCCTTAGTTCTGAAATATGGGTTTACAATGTCTAAATCGGCAATAAGCACATTGTCATGCTGAGTTTTAAGGTCATAAGCCATATTAACAGCAGCATTGGTTTTTCCGCTTCCGTAATGGCCGCACAAAATGGTTATTCTTTTATAAATCATAGTTTATTTCTTTGGATTTTACCGCTTGTGGTCTTAGGCAAGCTATCACGGAATTCAACAATTCTGGGATACTTGTAAGGTGCGGTTCTTTCCTTAACGTAGGTTTGAATTTCTTTCTTAAGTTCATCGCTAGGCTCGGTGCCGTTAACAAGCACAATACTAGCCTTAACAACCTGACCACGCACTTCGTCGGGAGCAGCCGAAACGCCACATTCTAAAACGTAAGGCAATTCCATAATAACGCTTTCAATTTCAAACGGTCCTATACGGTAGCCCGAAGACTTAATAACGTCATCAATACGGCCAACATACCAGTAGAAGCCGTCTTCATCACACCAAGCGGTATCGCCTGTGTGGTAATAGCCGTCGCGCCAGTTTTCAGCGGTCTTTTCCTCGTCACCATAGTAGCCGATAGCCAAACCGCAAGGAAGACCCTTAGATATATCAATAACAATTTCGCCTATTTCACCCGCGTCAACATCGTTACCATCAGGGTCAACAATATGAACATCGTAAATAGGAGCAGGCTTACCCATTGAACCGATTTTATGCGGTTCGCCAACCATATTACCAATAATCATTGTACTTTCGGTTTGACCGAAGCCTTCAAGAATTTGAAGACCTGTAATCTTTTCAAACTGACGGTAAACTTCAGGGTTAAGCGCTTCACCTGCAGTTGTCATATGCTTAACTGACGATAAATCGTATTTAGAAATATCCTGTTTAATAAGCATACGAAGCATTGTAGGCGGTGCACAGAAGGTTGTAATATTGTGTTTTGCAAACATCGGCAAAATTTCAGCTGCATCAAAGCGGTCAAAGTCGTAAACAAAGATTGCCGCTTCAGCAAGCCACTGACCATAAAGCTTACCCCACATAGCCTTTGCCCAGCCTGTGTCCGAAATAGTGAAGTGTAAGCCTTCGGGGTCAACATCGTGCCAATATTTTGCAGTATGGAAATGTCCTAACGGATATTTATAGGTGTGGGTTGCAATTTTGGGATAACCACTTGTACCCGAAGTAAAGTACATAAGCATTAAATCATCACCACAGGGTGATTCTTCGGTACGGTTAAAGTGGGTTGAATAAAGAGTATATTCCTCATCAAACTCACGCCAGCCGTCACGAGTACCGTTAACCATCATTTTATGCTTCAAGGTTGGGCACTTTTCGGCAGCTATATCTACTTGAGCTGCGGTATCACCATCACCCGTGCAAACAATAGCGGTAACACCTGCAGAATTAAAGCGGTATTCAAAGTCGTGCTCTTGCAACTGGTTAGTAGCAGGAATAACAATAGCACCAAGTTTATTAAGTGCCATCATACAAAGCCAGAACTGATAATGGCGTTTAAGAACGAGCATTACCCTGTCGCCCTTCTTAATACCTAAGGACTTAAAGTAGTTAGCGCATTGGTTAGATAATTTCTTAATATCCTTAAAGGTAAAGCGGCGCTCAGTGCCGTCCTTTGCTATATGTAGCATTGCAAGTTTTTCAGGTTGCTTGTCGGCCAAAGCATCCACCAAATCGAAAGCAAAGTTAAAGCCTTCGGTATTTTTAAAGGTAATTGAAGTGGGTGTGCCGTTTTCGTTTTCTACTATATCAATATACTTGCTGTAAATGCGTTCACTAGGGTCTTTACGGGTACGGGATGATACCTTACCGCTAATAGTTTTATCGGGCTCTAATTCAGGTATAGGCTCACCTGTGGGATTAAGAACAATAGCATAGAAGGTACAGTCTTCACCGCCAACTGCTATCATACCGTGGGGTGTGTTAGAGTCAAAATAAATGCTATCTCCAGGTCCTAAAACTTCGGTATGGTTACCAACCTGAACTTTAAGGTGACCTGAAATTATAAGGTCACATTCCTGTCCCGAGTGGGAGGTAAGTTCAATAGCCTTTGTTTGTGCTTCTTCGCTATAAACACTCTTAACGTAAAGCGGTTCAGCAATTCTATTTTTAAAGGCAGAAGCCAAGTTGTAATAGGTCATACCGTGCGCTTTTTCAATGCGCTGACCCTCGCCCTTACGGGTTACAGTAAAAGACTTAAGCTTAGGGCTGTAACCTTCAATAATATCGGTAACATCGACGTTAAAAGCATTTGCACAACGGTAAATAAAGGCAAAGTGTAAATCACTTTCGCCCTTTTCACAGGCTATGTATTCCTCTTCACTTACGCCTGTTTTTTGCGCCATTTCACTAACGGTTAAATTTTCAATTTCACGCAGTTCTCGAATACGCCCTGCAATTTCCTTGATTTTAAAATCAAGTTCCTTAATTTGTTCCATATTTTCCCTCCGTCTTTTTTGTGGGACGAAATAAATAAAACCCGTCCCAAAGCTATGACTTTGAGACGAGCATTTAAAAACACAAATACCCGCGGTACCACTCAAATTGCGGAAAAACCGCCACTCTTGGAATCTAACAATTCCTATGCCTTTACGCAGCAATCACGAAGGGGTTCTACTCGATTAATACTTTCTTCCCCTCAGCTCTAAAGTTACAGCACAAAACCTGTATAAATGACTTGCACCAACCGTCACTTCTCTGATACACAAAATCTTGCGCACTCTTCGTCAACGCTTTTAACTCGTTTATTTTATCACAACATTGTATAATTGTCAATATTAATAATAGATTCGATATGATAATAAATTAGGATTTTTCGTTTTTGGGAAGCCGCTACGGTGACGGCGTACAGGCAGTACTCCGAACCGAAAGGCAAAGCAAAAACGGAAAAGACTATTTATTATAGTTTATTTCGCTGTATCTTACCGCTAATTGTCTTGGGTAAGCTGTCACGGAATTCAACTATTCTTGGGTACTTGTAAGGTGCGGTATGGGTTTTAACGTAATTTTGAATTTCTTTCTTTAATTCATCGCTAGGCTCGGTGCCATTTACCAACACAATACTTGCTTTAACAACCTGACCACGTACTTCGTCAGGGGCTGCAGATACACCACATTCTAAAACGTAAGGCAATTCCATAATAACGCTTTCAATTTCGAAAGGTCCTATACGGTAGCCCGAAGACTTAATAACGTCATCAATACGGCTAACGTACCAGAAATAGCCGTCTTCATCACGCCAAGCGGTGTCGCCTGTGTGATACATTCCGTCATACCACGCATCATTTGTCTTTTCATCGTCACGGTAATATTCCTTGAAAAGACCGCAGGGTGCGCCGTCTTTGGTTCGGATAACAATTTCGCCAACTTCACCGTCCGCAACCGAGTTGCCTTCAGGGTCAACTATATCTACATCATACTGGGGTGACGCCTTACCCATAGCGCCCACTTTGGGAACAGTACCGCAAAGATTGGCAATAGTAAGTGTTGTTTCGGTTTGACCGAAGCCTTCCATAATTTGAAGACCTGTTGCTTCTTCAAACTGGCGGAAAACTTCAGGATTCAAGGCTTCGCCTGCGGTGGTCATATGGTTAATTGATGATAAATCATATTTAGAAAGGTCGCCCTTTACAAGCATTCTAAGCATTGTAGGCGGTGCGCAGAAGGTGGTTATGTTATATTCAGCAAACATTGGCAAAATATCGTCAGCTTCAAATTTATCAAAGTCATAAACAAACACTGCACCTTCACACAACCATTGGCCATAAAGCTTACCCCAAAGAGATTTACCCCAGCCTGTGTCAGAAATAGTAAGATGCAAGCCGTCACGCTCACAACAATGCCAATATTTAGCGGTAACAAAGTGACCTAACGCATAAGTGTGCTTATGAGCCGCCATTTTAGGATTACCTGTAGTACCCGAAGTAAAGAACATAAGGGCGGTATCTTCACCTGCAGAAGTGTCGGGAGTGCGGTCAAACTTGCCTGAGAAACGACCGTATTCGCTGTCAAAATCGTGCCAACCGTCACGGCTGCCACCCACCAAGATAAGATTCTTCATACTCTCGCAGTTTTTAGCGGCACGTTCGGCAATTTCGGCTGTGTCGCCATCGGCAGTACAAATAATTGCA
>JAZORK010000086.1:0-2264 GCA_045656485.1 Acutalibacteraceae bacterium
GAATAAAAAGCGTTAAAACACTTTTTCATTTTAATTATTGAAGAATTCGTTTTTGTTCATCTTCCACCATTTTTGTAATCCAAGCATTATTACTTTCTGCCTGCATTTGTATATCACCTATAACGGAGTCATCGGCAAAAGCATCAAATTCCTTTTGCTTGCCGGAGAGAATCTCCAACATACGTTCATCTATGGTTTCATCTGCCAACAGGCGATAGACCAGCACATCCCTTGTCTGCCCCATACGGTAGGCACGGGCAACAGCTTGATTTTCAATAGCGGGAGTAAGCTGCGGTTCGCAAAACACCACAACGCTTGCCGCTTGAATATTCAGTCCCGTGCCACCTGCCTGAACCTGACTTACAAGAACAGCACCCTCTTGCGCACTGTTGAAGTGATCCACGATTTCCTGCCGCTTGGCGGGGGAAATATCACCCGAAATAATTTCAGAGCAACAATTTCCCAACAAGGTTTTCACCTTTTCCAACGTATTTCGGAAGAAGGAGAAAACAATCACTTTTCTACCTTGCTCCCGTGCGTTTTCGCATATTTCCAACAAACGCATTGCTTTTGTAGAATCCTTTAGGTCGGATATCTGCCAAGAAACCTGACGAATCGCCATTAAATTACCTGAAGCTACTGCATCACGGTAAAGTTGGCGTTCGGCAGTGCCAAGCTCGCACCATTGCTCCTTTTCGATCAGTTCCGGAAGTTCTTTAAGAACATCTTCACGAACACGGCGTAAATATACGCCCGACAACTCGTTGCGGAATTGCTCTGCGGTAGATACAACCTTCAGTTGTTCTAAACGCTCAGCTATCTGCGGTTGCAAACTTGATACCAAAAAGCACATTTCATCCACTTTGTTAACCAAAGGTGTTCCCGACATATACAAAACACCTTCGGTTTTATTTAAAAGTTTTTGCATCGCCAAAGTGCGTTGCGCTTCAGGATTTTTTACATAATGCGCCTCATCAACTACCAAAAAATCAAAGGTGAATTTCTCAGGCAAATCAAAACGACTTATAGACTCATAGGTAGTAACAGCAATATCTCCGTTAGCTCTCCAATAGCCTAATGCTTCTTCGTCCGCACCGTGAATTTTAGTGACTTCCATATCCGAAAATTTTTGTATTTCGCGGCACCAGTTTATAAGTACCGAAGCCGGACAAACAACCATAAAATGATGTTTACCTGCCGCTTTTAATGCTATCATTGCTGCAATGGCCTGAATGGTTTTACCAAGACCCATTTCATCGCCCAACAAGGTGCGTTTTTGATGTACTGCGTAGCGAACACCAAAATCCTGATAGCTTCTAAGTGTTGCCTTCAAACCCGAAAGATCCACCGGCATTGCCTCAATTTCTTTTACCAAATCTTCAGGCAAACCGCTATTGGTTTCTTGCGTTATGGATAACTGTTTGCAATACTTTTCAATGGTGGAATAATAGTCGGCGGCATGTTCTCTAAAATGAGCATAACACTCGGTAATATCTGCTTTGCCTACCTCAAAGTATTCATTTAAAACAATACTTTGCCCAAATTCGCTTTGCAACCGTTCTTTTATAGTTGCGGCAGCCATCAAGGCATCCTCACGCTCTTTTTTAGAGGCAAAAAACCACGAAAAACTGCTACCGGCTTTCTTGGCGGAGTTAATCTCTTTGATTAACGGTTTATGATGTTGCTCATAAAGGCGTTTTAGTTCTGTTCTTTGTTGCTCGTGACAGATTACGCAATAAAGTGCACGAACCAATAAATCGTCTGCCTTGGACGGATTGTCAGCATTGATGCGAAGCGAAAGCTTTGTGCGTGTGTTTTCAACGATTTGCCGTGTAAGGTCGTATATCTTAGCCGCGCCTTGTGCGCCAATGCCATCAATCCCTTCGATTTGTTGACGGCTCAATTTGGCAAGTTGACCAATTGTGTTAATGCCGGCAGAATGCAAATAAGATACTCGTATCTTTTGTTTGCCTTGCGACAACATATCAACGTCCATACTCTGCAGAGTGTCCTGCATTTTTTCGTTCAGAAACGTATCCGCCGCACGGCGAAGATTCGCAATTTCCGATTTTTCAGCATTCAATGCCGAACTTAATTGTTGATCGATTTCTTTAGCCTGTTTAATTAGACCTTTTATTACTTTTTTATCCGTTTTGTCGCTCATAGCATCCTCCTTTTGATTTTTTAGGAGACACGCCTGAACCACTCATAGCTCACCATCGGAGCACCGTCTACGGTAAAATAGTTTTGCAAAAGAAGATTTC
>JAZORK010000087.1:0-1998 GCA_045656485.1 Acutalibacteraceae bacterium
CACTGCATTTATATACGTAATTTACGCCTGTTTGAGTATCAACCCATATTTCGATTTCGCCTAAGCCTTGTGAATAGGTTTTAGTAAATCTTTTTTCTTTTTTAGCCATTATTATACTCCTTTCAGCAGGGCAATTTTTTCAAAATTGCTTGATTTACTTTGCTTTTGTTACTGAATAATAAAGTGATAGTTATAATTTCTACCGCAGTCATTAAAGCAACGAAGGGTAGACGTCCTACTAAAACAATCCAAAAAGCATCTAAACCGTCGCGGTAAAGAACCGAAATAAAAATTGTATTAATTACCAAAGAACAAGTGATTTTATTTATGAGTGTTGCGATTGTAATTCGCAAAATGGTTGCCTTTTTGTAAAGTAAAATTGCTAAAATTAATCCTACTAACATATTGGTAAGGGTATAACCTACAAAATAAGGACCAAAGGGTTTAATTAGAGCTCCAATAAGGTCGCCCAAGCCACCAACTGCTACTGCATAAGGTATTCCAAGGTAACAAGCGGCAAAAGCAACAGTAATAAAGCCAAAGCTTATATTGTTGTTCCAAACCGAATAGCTTGGCATAAAGCGTTCTAAAATCACATTAAGTGCTATTAAAATACCCGTTAAAATAATTTTGAACAATTGATTTTTTTTCATAAAATAAACCTCCTATTACCCGTGTTGTCGATAATAGGAGATTAAATCTTCATAATTATTGACAGCGGGATGCGACAACCAAACCGCGGGAAAAATCCTTCGTTCTTGTGGCAACTCCCCGTCCACAAGACACTTAACGCTTAGTTATCTACTCTGTTGTATAAATCAATTATAGTTAATTGTCTAAATTTGTCAAGTTTTATTCGCCTAAAAGCTTGGTATCCCTTGCATAAAAGAATATGTACTGCTGTGCTATACCTGCAAATTCTTCGGCTTGTTTTGGTAAATCACCGCCGAATAATACTTCCATTGCACGTTTAATCCACACGTCTTTTGGGAAGGCTTTAATGTGCTTATGGGAGAACAAAAGGCAACAATCGGCAACTTTTGGTCCTACACCTACAATTTTCATAAGTTCATTACGGGCATCGTCTAAAGGCATATTTTGAAGAGACTTTAAATCTACTTCTCCGCTTGCAACCTTTTTTGCAGCATCAAGCAAATATTTTGCTCTAAAACCGCTTCTAAGGGGTGCTAAATCTTCTAGTGTTAAGCTTGCAATTTTTTCGGCACAAGGGAAGGTGTAGTAGTCGTTTTTATATTCACCAAAATTTTCGCAAAGGCGCTCTATTATGCCTTTTATACGTTTGATATTGTTGTTTTGCGAAATTATAAATGAGCATAAAGTTTCAAACGGTTCTTGGTTTAAAATACGAATACCGTATGAATATTCACAAGCCTTTTTAAGTGTTTCATTTACGCTTAAAATTTCAACAATTTTTTTATAATCACGGTCTAAATCAAAATAATCACGCCAAATATTTTGGAAATCTTCGAGCTTTGTGTTATATAAAACTACCGTGCCATCTGATATTTTTTCAAGCTTTAAAAATAACCCAAATGCAACACCTTGCCATATACCATTCACTTCCTGCCAGCGGAATGCTTGACCGCAGTCAAGGGTGTGCGGTAGGTCAAATTCTTCAATACCATAAATATAGATATTGCCATTTTTATATTCAAATTCAAACATAAAATCAACTCCGTATTTGCATTATATAATTTTTATGGTATAATATCAATAAAAAATGAAAAGGAAAATATTTTTATGCGTCAAGATATTTGTACAATACCTATTAGTGAAGTTTTTGAAGTTAACGACGGTTGCCCGATTTGCCGTATGCGTGAAACGATTGAAAAACGCATTGTAGACTATATTATGGGGGCTGCCATGATGGAGCCTGATGTTCGTATTGAAACTAATAAATTAGGCTTTTGTGAAAGACATTTTGATATGATGTTAAACACAAGAGGTAGACTTCAATTAGCCCTTATTTTAGAGTCC
>JAZORK010000088.1:0-2752 GCA_045656485.1 Acutalibacteraceae bacterium
CGAGAAAATACGATTCAATTCGCGAGCGCAGTTACTATTCGTCAGACGATCTTTGGAAAAAATCAGAATTATTTATCAAGGATTATCCGGTTGTTTTGAGTACAACATATTCTTTAAGAGCGAGTCTCTCTAGTAGGTTTGTATATGACTATGTTATTGTAGATGAGGCATCCCAAGTGGATTTAGTTACCGGAGCGTCGGCATTATCCTGTGCCAAAAAAGCTGTTATTGTAGGCGACTTAAAACAACTCCCCAATGTTGTAGATGCTAAGCAAAAGAAAGTGACGGATGCTATTTTTGAAAAGTTTGGACTTTTGGAAGCATATCGTTTTTCGGAACACAGCCTTTTATCTTCCTTAGTTACTATGTTCCCTGAAGCTCCACATGTCTTATTGCGCGAGCACTATCGTTGTCACCCCGAAATTATAGGTTTTTGCAATCAGCGTTTCTATAATAATGAGCTGATAATATTAACCAAGCCACGTGATGACAAGCAACCATTGATGGTATATCGTACCGCTCCAGGAAATCACGCGCGTGATCACGTCAATTATCGTCAAATCGAGGTTATCAACGAAGAAGTTTTTTCGCAACAAAACCTAAATCGCGAAGATGGTTCTGTTGGAATTGTTACTCCTTACCGTAATCAAGCAAATGAATTGCAAAAAGTATTTGAAAGCACGAATGTAAAAGCAGATACTGCTGATAAATTTCAAGGGCAAGAACGGAGCGTAATGATATTTTCCACCGTGGATAATGAAATTGGTGAGTTCGCTTCCGATCCTAACCGCTTAAATGTTGCTGTATCCCGTGCAGTTGATCAATTTATTGTTGTTACTGATGGCAACGATAATGATGAAACTTCTCCAATTCATGAATTGATAGGATATATTCAGTATCATAATCACGATATAATAAACAGTGAAATCCGATCAGTGTTTGATTATTTATATAAAAATAATTCTATGGCACGAGCTGAAATCTTACGCAAATATGGAAAGATTTCCTTAATGGACAGTGAGAATTTAATGTATCGAATAATACGAGACGTTTTGTGCAAAAGTGAGTTTAAAAAATATGATGTTGTTGCTCATGTGCCGCTGAGAATGATTTTGTCGGATTTGAAAAAATTAAATACTCGAGAGCTGGCGTTTGCAACAAACCATTTAACGCATGTAGATTTTCTTGTTTTTTCACGCCTTACACACCAGCCTGTTCTTGTAATAGAGGTGGACGGCTTTGCTTATCATAACAGCGAAAAGCAAAAAGAACGCGACCAGGTTAAAAATGATATTTTGAAAAAATATGATATTCCAATATTAAGATTCAGCACGGTTGGAAGTGGAGAGAAAGAAAAACTAGTGACAGCTCTTAATGCAGTTGAATAACTATAAACTTAAAAGCGGCTTTGCACCTAAAGGTGCGAGGTCGCTCTTTTCATCTCAGGAGAACAAAGTCCGTTTTATGGGACAGTGGTTATGAGATAATGTAGATGTAAAATTAAAGGAGGGGTTAAGATGACGAAAGAAGATATACTTAATATGGATAGGTTACCGCCTCTGGAGGAGTTGAAACAGCTCTTTAGAGAAAATGACTGGACGACCATAAAGATTGATGACCCGACTAAGAGAACGGCGGAACAAAATGAAGAAATTGCGTACGTTGCCGGAGTGATGGACAAGAAGTTCGAAGAGCTTGCAAAACAGAAAGGTCGTAAATCTAACAAAAGGTATTATGGTAAAGACAATCCCTTAATCGCCTTGCAGGAAAACACCGAGGATTTGGTTGCGAGTGCAGTTGTGAAAATTGCAAATGATGATGAGTTAACCGATGCTATCCTCTCTCAATTTGATTTCACCGACGCTGACATTGACAAGAAAGCGGACGATTTTATGAACAACGCAGTGAGCACAATGCTTGACGTTATGGAGTATGATAAAACCGCCGCTATTGTACGACTGAGTTCAGCTGAAGAAGATTTTAATAAATGGATTCCGAATAATTTTCGTCGCATGGACCACATCAGAAAGTGGGAGCATACTGAAGAAAAAATAAAGGTTATGCTCGCTCCCGACCCAAACGCTATGCTTAAAGGCAATGTGCCGCCTGTTGATGAAGAGGCTATAAGCAACGTAATGGTTGAAAAATATCTT
The DNA here is from genome assembly GCA_045656485.1 of Acutalibacteraceae bacterium. Taxonomy (GTDB): domain Bacteria; phylum Bacillota; class Clostridia; order Oscillospirales; family Acutalibacteraceae; genus UBA737. The sequence goes on from JAZORK010000088.1 coordinate 2,154, forward strand.
GCCTCTTTGGATGAAACCGAACGCAAAATTTATGTGCGCAGAAGACTTGGCTACACCCAAGAAGAAATAGCTGAAGAGCTTGGGTTTTCAAATAACGGTGGTGTTTCAAAACGGCTTGTCGGTATGAGAAAACTGTTCGATACAATAACAAATTAAATAAATTTTAAAAATTTTTCGATTTTTAGGAATATTTTATATACTTTTACCTCGTTATATATATGGAGAGTAAAATTTTCCCGCACTCATCAATTTGAAGAGCGCGGGATTTTTTATGCCCAAAATTATTATAAAGGAGGAAGAAAAAATGGTCCTGACGGACAGACTCAAGGCGCCTTGACGGGGACGGCATCACTTCGTGATGGCATCGGTCTCGCAAGCATCGTGAAATTATATAAATTTCACAAAACTTTAAGGGCTTGTCGCCCCTAATACCCTAAAGAAAGGAAGAAAATTATGAAACAAAAAACAAAAGGATTTATATTATTGTTTACAAAAAAGGAGCTCGCTGATGTTGATAAAAAAGCCAAAAAATTAGGTCTTAATCGAACGGCTTATTTAAGAAATGTTATTAAAGGACTACATGTGGAGGCTTGCCCCAC
>JAZORK010000089.1:0-20317 GCA_045656485.1 Acutalibacteraceae bacterium
TGGAGGTGTAATAGATGGCAAGATATACCGGTGCAGTTTGCAGACTTTGCCGCCGTGAAGGTAAGAAATTATTCTTAAAGGGCGAACGCTGCTATTCTGAAAAATGTTCTGTTGGTATCAGAGCTTATGCTCCCGGTCAACACGGACAAGGTAGAAAGAAGTCATCTGAATACGGCTTGCAGCTTCGCGCAAAGCAAACCGCAAGACGTTTCTATGGCGTTCAGGAAAATCAATTCCATCATTATTTTGAGATTGCTGAAAGAAAGCAAGGTATCACAGGTGATAACCTTTTAAAGATTCTTGAAAGCCGTCTTGACAACGTGGTTTACAGAGTAGGTTTTGCATCTTCTCGTGCAGAAGCAAGACAGCTCGTTGGTCACGGCCACTTTGAAGTTAACGGAAGCCGTGTTGACATTGCTTCTTATCTTCTTAAAGCGGGCGATGTTGTAACAGTTTGCGAAAAGAGCCGCGGCTTAGACAAAATCAAGGCTGTTGTTGAAGCAAACCGTGCAAGACCTGTACCCCAGTGGATCGTGGTAAACCGTGGTGCTTTAAGTGCAAAGGTTGTAGCTCTTCCTGAAAGAGATCAAATCGATGCACCTGTTGAAGAACAACTTATCGTCGAATTCTATTCAAAATAATAATTAGAATTCTCACAGTGCTATCCGTACATGTCGCTGTGAACCTAAATATTATTGTACGGAGAAACGGAGCTTTTAAATGATAGAAATTGAAAAGCCCAGAATTGATACCACCGAAATCACCCCCGACGGAAAATACGGTAAATTCGTAATGGAACCGTTGGAACGCGGTTACGCTACAACCCTTGGCAACAGCATGAGAAGAGTTCTTCTTTCAATTTTGCCCGGCGTTGCAGTAACAGGCGTTAAAATCGATGGCGTTGTGCATGAGTTTGCAACAATCCCCGGCGTTAAGGAAGACGTTACTGAAATCATCCTTAACATTAAGGGTCTTATTGCTAAGCTTCACGGCGATACCGCTAAGAAGATTTATATCGAAGCTGAAGGTCCCTGCGAAGTGACTGCTGCTTCAATTAAGGCTGATTCCGAGGTTGAAATTCTCAATCCCGATATGCATATTGCAACCCTTGGCGAAGGTGCCAAGCTCAATATGGAAATGACTCTTGACAGAGGCAGAGGTTATGTTTCGGCAGAACTTAATAAAGCTAACCAAAACGTAATCGATATGATTCCTGTTGACTCTATTTATACACCTGTGCTTAAAGCAAACTTCACAGTAGACAACACTCGTGTTGGTAACGTTACCGATAAGGGCAAGCTTACTTTAGAAGTTTGGACCGACGGCTCTCTTAGAGCTGACGAAGCAGTTTCAATGTCTGCTAAGGTGCTTATCGAACATCTTGAATTGTTCCTTGACTTAGCTGAAGGCATTAGCGAAACTGAAAGCATTATGGCTGTAAAGAAAGACAACGAAAAAGAAAAGGTTCTTGATTTAACTATCGATGAACTTGATTTATCTGTACGTAGCTTTAACTGTCTTAAGCGTGCAGGTATCAATACGGTTGAAGACCTTATCAACAAGACCGAAGAGGAAATGATGAAGGTAAGAAACTTAGGCCGTAAATCCTTGGAAGAAGTTATCGCTAAATTAGATTCATTTGGCTTTACACTTAAAAAGGAAGAAGACTAAAACACTTTAAGGAGTGAATTGAAATGCCAGGTACTCGTAAACTTGGAAGAACCAGCGATCACAGAATGGCTATGCTTCGCGCTATGGTAACATTTTTGCTCGAAAACGGCAAGATTGAAACTACCGTAACTCGCGCTAAGGAAGTTAGATCGATGGCAGAGAAATATATTACACTCGCTAAAGAAGATACACTTCACAATAGACGTCAAGCTTTGGCTTTCGTTACTAAGGAAGCTGTTGTAGTTAAGTTATTTAACGAAATCGCACCTAAGTATAAGGAAGTTAACGGTGGTTACTGCAGAATTATTAAGACTGCTCCCCGCCGTGGCGACGCTGCTGAAATGGCTATTATCGAGTTGATATAACTTCTCGGATTTTAGTGCTCACATTGTCATGACGGGAAGACTGTCAAGGCGCCGATGATGTGTGTACTAAAAAACCAATAAATTAAAGCACCTTTCGTAAGAAGGGTGCTTTTTTTAGTGAATAATTATGGTGCCACTCACGCGACGGATATAAACTTTATAAATCTATTGCAGGGCAAGGAAGAAACCCCAACGCTCTGGTGAAATACCGGCAACGCCGACAAAATGGTAGGCGTGCGTTAGAGGTTGCTCCTGTTTTTTAAATTTTATATAGTTATATATTGGTTAAATTTGTGCAATATTATACTATTGTATATTTTTATGTTAACGTGTATAATTATAATAGGTAAAAATGTGCAGGAGGATTAATATGGGCACAGCAGGAGTTTTATCGCTACTTGGCGGTCTAGCGTTATTTCTTTACGGTATGCAAATGATGAGCAGTGGTCTTGAAGAAGCTGCGGGCGACCGTATGAAAAAGATTTTAGAAAAATTAACATCAAACCGCTTTTTAGGCGTATTGGTGGGTGCGGTTATTACTGCGGTTATTCAGTCGTCATCGGCTACAACTGTTATGACGGTTGGTTTTGTTAATTCGGGTATGATGACACTCGCCCAAGCAGTTTGGATTATTATGGGCGCGAATATCGGTACTACCATTACTGGTCAGCTTATAGCCCTTGACGTTGGTATGTTAGCGCCACTTTTTGCCTTTATAGGTGTTGCGGCAATTGTATTCTTGAAAGCGCCAAAACTTCATCCTTATGGCAAAATCTTGGCAGGTCTTGGTATTTTGTTCATTGGTATGAATATGATGAGCGCTTCTATGGCACCCTTGCGTGAGTCGGAAGCCTTTATCGGCCTTATGACAAAATTTTCAAATCCGCTTTTGGGTATTTTGGCAGGTGCGGTATTTACTGCGGTTATTCAGTCGTCTTCGGCATCGGTTGGTATATTACAAGCCTTGGCCGTTGCAGGTGTTATTGACTTTAAAGCGGCTGTATTTGTGCTTTTTGGTCAAAACATTGGTACTTGTATTACTGCGGTATTGGCGGCAATCGGTACAAACCGTTCGGCAAAGAAAACAACCGTTATTCACCTGTTATTTAACCTTACAGGTACATTTGTTTTCACGGTGCTTTGTTTAACACTTCCCGTTACCGATTGGGTGGCTAATTTAGCACCCGATAATGTTACACAGCAAATTGCTAACATGCACACAATATTTAATATAGCAACTACACTTATGTTATTGCCGGTGGGTCAATATTTGGCACGTATAGCCGATAAATTATTGCCCGAAAAGGCAATAGACGGACAAGCCCTTACCGTTACTGCTTTGAGCGAAGAATTCCGCCGTGGCGGTATGAACTTCGGTTTAACTGCCGTTCATACCAACCTTTTAAAGCAGGGTATTGACCGTATGATTGCTATCGCAAGTGAGAATATGCACAAGGCATATACTGCGGTAATTAATAGAGATACTAAAATACTTGCTGAAATTGAAGAAGCTGAAGAAACCCTTGATATTTTAAATAAGGATATTGCGAAATATATCTCTAAAATACTTGTTCACAACCACAACCGAGCCAACGTTTCGGATATTGAGCGTTACTTTATGATAGCAGGTAACGTTGAGCGTATTGGCGACCATGCTGTTAATATTGCCGACTATACAAAACTTATGAAGGAAAAATCCATTAAGTTTTCAAGCCTTGCTTGTAGCGAAATTGAAGAAATGCAAAGAATTTCGGCTTTGGCGTTGGCGCAGGCTATTAACGTTGAAGACGATAAAAAGGCTTGGTTCAGCAAGGTTGAAGATTTGGAAGAACAAATCGACAATATGACTGACAGTTACCGCGAAAGCCATTTGGCGCGTATGCGTCAGGGTGAATGTAGCGAAGAAGCCTGTATTTTGTATTCGGAATTGCTTAACGACTTTGAACGTATCGGTGACCATATAGAAAATATCGCCGAAGCGTATAGAAAAATTAAAAGTGTGGATTAAAATGAAAAACTCCGAGCGTAAAGCTCGGAGTTTAGTTTATTTAATAAATTCAGTAATATCACCAATACATTGTTCAAAGTTTACAGCATAGAATGAGTGGTTGGGTTCTGCCAAGGTAACAGCGATACAATGTTTTGTGTAGTTGCAAGCAAATGAAACGGCTTCTTTTAAGTTTTTGCCTGCATTAAGTCCGCCGTAAACTACCGAAGAAAAAATATCGCCTGTACCGTGAAAATCTTTAGCTTCACGTTCAGTATAATATTCGTAAACTTCGGTGCCGCCGAGCAAACAAAATACACCGACTTGTGTTTCTTGTCTTTTAACACCCGTTATAACAATATCACGAGCACCGTTTTGGTGAAGCTCGTTACAAAGTGAAAGTAAATAGTCGTAATCGTATTTGTCTTTATATTCTTGACTGAGCATAAAGGCAGCTTCGGTAATGTTGGGGGTGATAACATCTGCTTTAGCGCAAAGGGTTTTGGAGGCTTTAGCATATTCAGTATTAAAGCCGGGGTAAAGCTTTCCGTTGTCACCCATAGCGGGGTCAATCATAACAATACCATCTTCTTTAACGAATGTATCAATAATGCGCTTGGTGGTTTCAATTAAATCGGTAGCACCCAAATAGCCTGTGCAAATACCGTCAAACTTAATATTTTCTTTTTGCCAAGCGTCAGTAATAGAGTCAATTTCGGGGCAAAGGTTACAAAATGTCCAATTTTTAAACTGTGTATGGGTAGAAAGCAATGCAGTAGGCAAAGCGCACGCCTCGATACCAAAAGCCGAAATAATAGGAATAGCAACAGTCAGCGAACATTTACCCACGCAAGAGAAGTCTTGAATAGTTAAAATCTTTTTCATATAATCGCCTTCTTTAAAAATCTTTTAACATAATAGCATAATTTGGCATAAAAATCAATTATTAAAGTAACTTGAAAAATCCTGCAAAAAAAGGTATATTATATATAAAGTCAACATAAGGGGAAGTTTATGAAAATAAAGAAAAAAGAATTGCCTTACCAAAAGGTTTTAGAATTGAAACCTAAAAAACACAAAAAACCCTTAAAGCCGCTTTTTATTTTGTCGCTTGTAATTAGGGTTTTATCCTTTTTCGAATTGTTGGGAGTAGGCTTTAAATATAAAAAAATTGGAATGGAAAAGCTTAGTAAAAAAGAACCATGCCTGATTTTAATGAATCACTCCTGCTTTTTAGACCTTAAAATCGCTTCCACACTTCTATTTCCACGGAAATTTAATATTGTTATGACGTCTGACGGTTTTGTGGGTAAAAATTTGCTTATGCGCCTTATTGGGTGCATACCAACACAAAAGTTTATTGCTGACAGTTTGCTTGTTAAGGATATTTTAACCTGTGTTAAAAAGAATAAAACCTCTATTTTAATGTACCCTGAAGCGAGTTATAGCTTTGACGGTACAGCAACACCCTTGCCCGAAAGTTTGGGTAAATTGGTTAAAAAACTGGGGATTCCGCTTATAATGATTAAAACCTACGGCGCTTTTGCTTACGACCCGCTTTATAACAATTTGCAAAAGCGAAAGGTTAAAATATCTGCCACAATGGAATACCTTTTATCACCCGAAGATATAAAGACAAAAACTGCCGACCAAATTAACACCCTGCTTCGAGAACAGTTCTCTTTTGATAATTTCGAGTGGCAACAGCAAAACGGGGTAAAAATAACCGAAAAATTCAGGGCAGATAGCCTTAATCGTGTGCTTTACAAATGTCCAAACTGTTTGGCAGAAGGCGAAACCGAGGGCAAGGGGATAACCCTTAGCTGTAAAAATTGCGGAAAAGAGTACATACTAACCGAAGACGGTTTTATGAAAGCAGAAAACGGTGAAACCGAGTTTTCGCATATTCCTGACTGGTATAATTGGCAACGCGAGTCCGTGCGTGATGAAATCATTAAAGGTGAATACAAATTAGAAGAAGCCGTTGATATTTATATGATGATTGACACCAAATGCATTTACAAGGTGGGAAGCGGAGTGTTAACCCACACAAAAGACGGCTTTGAGCTTTTGGGTTGTGACGGTGAGTTGCATTTTACCCACCCTGCCGAATTGTCATATAGCCTTTATTCCGATTTTTATTGGTACGAAATAGGTGATGTAATATCTATCGGTAATAGTAAGGTGTTATATTACTGTGTGCCGAAAACGAATAAAGATATTGTGGCAAAAGCACGAATAGCAACCGAAGAGATTTATAAACTAATTACCAAATAATGTAAGGGTAGTCTGTTGCATTAATGTTACAATATATTATAATGTCTTTTTATGCAAGATTGCTAATTGTTCGACATATTGCACAAAAGTTTTCCTTTATAAATATGCAAGTATATGAATTGCACAATAGTTATTAACTTTTTCTTGACTTTTTACTCTTGTTGGGCTTATAATCATAATATACACTGGAAATTAGAGATTAAACTGTATATTAATCTTGTTTCAGTGTATTTTTATGGCTGTAACCAGTATAAATTGGTTTTGCAATACATATTATTTTGAGAAGGAGAGATTCCCATGCAAAGTACATCACGCAAAATTCTTAGCATCTTGTTAGTTTTGGCTATCATCGTAACCACCGGCGTTTTCGCAAGCGGTTCGGTATCAGCTGACACTACCGTAACTCCCGGCCTCGCACAAGGCACAATAGACAAAGGCACAATTCACTCAAGCGTTACCACTCGTGTATACACTAAGGAATTACTTAACGTAGACCTTTACACCGGCGTAACAATCGCTTCACGCTACAAGGCAATGTACCATCTTTATGACAGCAAGAACACTTGGCTTGGCAACAATGGTACTTGGGTAAACGGCACAGGCGCTGTTACCTTTACAACTGCAGATATGAAAAAGGCTGCAAGCAACGTAGTTTATTTTAGAGTTGTTATTGCTCCTACAGGCGACGGTAACATCACACCCGATTCTGCTGCAAGCTCAATCACTTTAGCTAAAAAGGCAACTGCAGCAACCAAGACCCCCGGTCTTGCACAGGGTACTATTGATAAGGGTACAATTCACTCATCAGTTACCACTCGTGTATATACAAAGGAATTACTTTTAATCTCTGACTATACAAACATTGCAGTAGCTTCTGGCTACAAGGCTATGTTCCACCTTTATGATAGCAGCAATACTTGGCTTGCTAACAACGGTACTTGGGTAAACGGTACAGGTTCTACAATCTTTACAACTGCTCAAATGCTTTCTACTGCAAGCAATGCAATCTACTTCAGACTTGTTATTGCTCCCACAGCTAACGGTGATGTAACACCTACTTCTGCTGCAAATTCAGTAACTTTAACATACTCAAGTTCTGCTAATACAGATGACTCAAGCAGTTCTTCAAGCTCAAGCAGTTCTTCAAGTTCAAGCAGTTCTTCAAGCTCAAGCAGCTCTTCTAGCTCAAGCACAAGCACAACACTCGACCCTAACCGCACTTCTTTGTCAGTGTCTGCTTCTGGTGCTAAGGGTCCCGAAACTGTTAAGAGCACAACCCCCATTTCATCCTCTGAATTTAAAAAGCCAACCTTTACCAAAACAAAGGATAGCAGCACAGGTTTAGAATATTACTATTACAAACCTTCCACTGCAGCTCCTGCAAATGGTTATCCAATTCTTCTTTGGTTACATGGTACAAATCAAAGTGGCGACCCATTCACTTCACTCAATTTCTGGTGGTCACACAATGCTGACATTTTAAGAAATGCAGTTATTATCGCACCCCTCTGGACCGGCGGAATGTATCAAACCAGCATTGATAAATACTGGGGTACAAGCAACAAAGCAGTAACACTTGTTAAGAGTTTTGTAAGCAAGTCTACTTACGGCAAAATTGATACAAACCGTATCTATATTTCAGGTTATTCTGCAGGCGGTATGGGTACTTTCAGAGAAGTAGCTAATAACGACGGTTACTTTGCCGCAGCAGCTCCGTTTGCAGGTTCAGCAAAAGATGCTACCATAAACGATTCAACACTTAAGACCACACCAATCTGGGCTTGGCACGGTTCTAAAGATACAACAGTTAGCTACGATGCAAATCCAAATATTTTATATAAATATGCTACAAAGGCTATTTACAACAAGATTGGCTCATCTTCATTAATGCGTTTCACAACCGTAAACGGCGCTGTTCACGCAGGTGCTCCTTATAGCGCATCTAAAGACCGCCGTCTTTGGAGCTGGATGTTCCAACAAAAGAAGGGTAGCGTTCAAACAAGAGATTACACCGTTCAAGGTTATATCAGAGTAGTAGATGCTAACGGCAACACAGTAATGTCTGAAATGGATTGCTCAGGCACTCCCGCTTACGATTCAAGCACAAGAACATTTACCTTAACTCTTACTGATGCTGCTCGTACAAAGTTGTCAAATGCATATAAGAGCTCAGGCGGTAAAGAATTTACTGTTTGCTACGGTAACCAAAAGATTCTTACCTACACAGCAACTACTGCAGTTGATAGCAGCATGACTAAGTTTGTTATCAAAAATGCATTCAGCAGCAGTTACAGTGATTCTGACGTACTTAACAGAATAGGTTCCGCTATCAATGCAAACAAATTATCAAAAACTGCATATAAAGAAACAGTTAACTAATGAATTTTTGATAATTACTAGCAATTAGTAAAATTTAAACGGAGTGGGAAACCACTCCGTTTTCTTTTGCTGTGCTAAAATAAAAAGTGAAGATTAGGCTAAGAGTTAAAAAGAACAAAAGGATGTGTAGAATTTCCACACATCCTTTTTGCTATATAATTAAAGGTTTTGTTTTTGTCGGTTGTTATAGACCTAATACTGCCGCGCCAATGATACCTGCATCGTTGCCAAGTTCGGCAATTTTAATTTGGCAAGGCTTTGTTTGATGTTCAAAACCATATTGGTCACGCTCAACCAACTTTACAAGGGGTTTTAAAAGGTAGTCACCCTCACCGCAAACGCCGCCGCCAATGCAAAGCACTTGTGGTTGGAAGATATTCACCATATTTGTAATACCGCAAGCCAAGTAAGCGATATATTTATCAACAACCTCAAGTCCTGCTTTGTCGCCTTGCTTAGAAGCATCAAAAGCGGTGCGGCCGCTTACGTTTTCTAAATTGCCTTTAACCATTTTCCACATAACTGTGTCTTTGGTTTGCTGCAATTTTTCCTTGGTTAAATTTTTAAGCCCTGTTGCCGAGCAATATGCTTCAAAACAGCCTTTTCTACCGCAAGAGCAGGGTTTGCCGTTAAATTCAATAACTGTGTGGCCGAGTTCGGCACCTGTGTAGTTAAAGCCCGAATAAAGCTTACCGCCAATTACTACACCGCCGCCAACACCTGTGCCGAGAGTAATCATAACAAGATTATCACAACCCTTGCCTGCGCCTGCCTTGGCTTCGGCTAAAGCAGCGGCATTAGCATCGTTTTCTAGGTAAACTTTTTTAAGGGGAATACGGGCTTTAAGCTCGTCGCCAATAGCAAACTCACTCATAGGAAGGTTATTTGCATAATGCACCACCTGGTTTTCGGGGTCGATAGAGCCGGGCGAAGCAATACCTGCATATTCAATATCCTGGAATGTTAAACCACAGTCCTTTACAAGTCTTTCGCAAAGGGCAGCCATATCGTCCATAATATCACTAATGGGGCGGTAGGCTTTAGTGGGGGTTTTGTCTTTTTTGATTATTTTATAGTTTTCATCAACAATACCTGCGGCAATGTTTGTGCCGCCTAAATCAATACCTAAATAATACATAAAATCACCTTTTGTAGTTTGATTTATTTTTCTTCGGTTACTGTAATTTCACCGTTTTCAACAAAGAATGTAATATCTCCACTTTGGTCGGTACGAAAGATTTCGGCATCATAATTTTTAAGTGAAGATAGAGTTTGCTTGTGAGGATGTCCGTAAGTATTACCTTCACCCACCGAAATAACAGCATAGTCGGGCGTGGTGGCCTTTAAAAAATCCTTACAACTGCTTGTGTTACTGCCGTGGTGTGAAACCTTTAGTACATCGCAGTCAATATTAAGCTTTTCTTTTAAAAGCAGTTTTTCGGCTTTGGTTTCGGCATCACCCGTAAATAAGAATTTAACGCCGTCAATTACAGCCATAAGAAAAACCGAACGGTTGTTTTCGTTGGATTTATCGGGGAAAGCGGCAAGCAGGGTTATCGTAAATTCGCCGATTTTAAAGTTTATTCCTTGCTTTGCGCCAAAAAATGCCGAACCTTTTTTGGTTGCCTGGCTTTTGCCGTTTTGGGCAGATACAATGCTTTTGGATTTTAGCTCGGGCATAATAAGGTTTTCAATTTTAAAAATATCGGCAAGCTGTGGCAGTCCGCCCACGTGGTCGGAATGAAGATGCGAAATCACAACCGCATCAATAGAATCTATTTTACAGTCATAAAGGTCATTCGCTACTTCATTGGCGGTAAAATGCTCACCAATATCTATAACAGCGCTATAGCCGTTGCTGTAAATAAGGGCGCTGTCACCCTGACCTACGTCTAAAAACTTGACAAAATCCTGAGTGGTGTCAAATTCACCACCCAAGGAGCTTGTAAACCGATGAAACTCGGAAGGCTTTAAAACAGCAAACAGCATTACAGCAAAAATAAGGGTTGTGATTACTGCCGTAAGTATAAGCGAAAGCCGTTTTGGTAAAGATTTGCGGTTATTCATCGGATGTGGCTTCCATCTCCATCAACTGTTCGGATGTGATAAGCACTTTTCGTGGTTTAGAGCCTTCGTAAGGTCCTACAATACCACGGGCTTCCATTTCATCAACAATACGTGCGGCACGGGCGTAGCCGAGCTTTAACTTTCTTTGCAAAAGCGAGGTAGATGCCATACCGTTTTCAACAACAACACGAATAGCTTCTTTAATCATTGGGTCATCTGAAGGGCCATCTTCCTCTAAGCCTGTTTTTTGTTTTTTATCAATAGCCGCCTGACGCTCAATTTCAAACATAACGTTATCGTCATAATTAGCTTGACGATCACCCTTAATAAAGTCAACCACACTTTTAATTTCTTCATTACTTACAAAGCAGCCTTGCAAACGGCGGGGTTTGCTTGAACCAATAGGGTCAAAGAGCATATCGCCACGGCCTAAAAGCTTTTCGGCACCTGCGGCGTCAATAATTGTACGGCTGTCAATTTGAGAAGAGCAGGTAAGGGCAATTCGGGTTGGGATGTTTGCCTTAATAACACCCGTAATAACGTCGACAGATGGGCGCTGTGTTGCCAAAATCATATGTAAGCCTGCGGCACGTGCTTTTGCGGCAAGACGAGCAATAGAGTCTTCAACTTCCTTGGAAGCAGTTTGCATAAGGTCGGCAAGCTCGTCTATGATAATAACAATATGTGGCAATTTTTCAATTTCACTGTCTTCGAGTGTTTCAACAAAGTTGTTATATTCTTCAATATTACGCACCTTGCGGTCGGAAAGCATTTTGTAACGCTTTTCCATTTCGCTAACCGCCCAGCCAAGCGCACCTGCGGCTTTGCGGGGGTCGGTAACAACGGGAACTAAAAGGTGGGGAATGCCGTTGTATGGCTCAAATTCAACAGTTTTGGGGTCTATAAGCAAAAGTTTTAATTCGTCGGGTGAGTTTTTGTATAAAAGACTTATAATAATCGAGTTTGTGCAAACCGATTTACCCGAACCTGTAGCACCTGCAATAAGGCCGTGTGGCATTTTGGAAACATCGGTAGTAATAATATTACCACTAATATCCTTGCCTAGTGCTACTGTTAGCTTAGATTTAGCCGAAGTAAATTCGGGCGATTCTAAAATTTCACGAATCGAAACCGAAACAGCTTCTTTATTGGGCACTTCAATACCCACAGCCGCCTTGTTGGGAATAGGTGCTTCAATACGCACGTTGCCTGCCGCAAGATTAAGGGCAATATCATCAGCAAGTGCGGTAATACGGCTTATTTTAACACCTGCACAGGGTTGAAGCTCGTATCTGGTTACGGTAGGACCGTGACAAATGTCAACGATTCTGGTTTCAACACCAAAGCTTTTAAGGGTGTCAACCAAATGCTCGGCAATCTCTGCCGAGTCCTGCTTTGCGGCAAAATTTGCAGCAGCAGGTTCACGAAGCAGGCTCAAAGGCGGGTAAAGATAGCCGTTGTCGGTAGCGCTGTCAAGTTCTTTAACCTCTTCGGTAAAGTTTTGGGTTTCGGCTTTGAAGTCTATAGCTTCGGCTTCTTCGGCGGTGGCCTTTAAGGCGGAATCAAGCTGTTTCTTGTCTTCTTTTGATTCTATGGGTGGGATTTCTTCCTCTTCTTCGGTGGTTTCTCTGCCCTGATATGCATCAATAAGCTTCTTTTGTTTAGGTGTCATTTGAGCACGTTGCTTTTTGCGTTCTTCAGGACCTGCATCTACAGGGATATCAATGTTAAACTGCTTGTTTTGTTCTTCCTGCTTGTTGGCATAGGCTTCTTCTGCCGCCTTTTTAACCGATACTACAGGGGTGGCAAAACTTTTAAAAAGGGAAATCAAGGTGGTAGAGGTAAGCAGCATTAAAAGCACAAAAATAAGCAAGAAAAGGGTGATTAAAGCGCCTGTTTTGCCAAATGCCAAATAAATCGGCTTGCCGATGAGCGCACCCAAAAAGCCGCCGTTTTGAAGCTTTACGCCGTTTTGGTAGGCGGTGGCAATATATCTCCAAAAAGAAACATCGGTAACCTTAGTAGCAAAAATATCAATAACTGCACCTATTAAAACCACAACAGATGTACCTTCGATTATTTTAGCTTTAATTGAACTTCCTATTTTATCGGTGGCGAACATAACTGCAATAAACCCTAAAAGGAAGGGGTAAAAATATGCGGTAACACCGAAAACGCCAAAGATAAAGTTATGTATAAAGGTCCATATATTTTGACCTTTAATGAATACCACGCAAATCAAAAATATTGCAACCGCAAACCACACAACCGAATATAACTGGCGGTTGCCCTCGCACAGACGCTGTTGTTTGCTTGTTTGTTTTTTAGTAGTAGCTTTTTTACTGCTTTTTCTTTTTGCAGCCATAACAACTCTCCTTGTTATTAATGTTTATATCAAGATGGATTCTCTATAAGATAATACAACTCATCTAAAACTTCGCTTAAGGTGCCCACTTTATCAATAAGACCGGTTTTTACCGCCTTTTCGCCCGAAAGAACCGAGCCAACATCGGTCACCATTTCACCCGTGTTCATCATAAGGGCGGTGAAGCTTTGTTCGTCTATTTTAGAATTTCGCACCACAAAATCGGTTATGCGCTCTTGCATACGGGCAAAGTGGTTGAACATTTGGGGCACACCTATAACCAATCCGTTTGTTCTTACGGGGTGTACCGTCATAGTAGCCGATGGCGCAATAAAGGACATTTTTGCCGAAACCGCCAAGGGTACGCCTATCGAGTGACCGCCACCCAAAACAAAGGAAACGGTAGGCTTTTTAAGGCCTGAGATAAGCTCAGCAATGGCAAGACCTGCTTCTACGTCACCGCCAACGGTGTTAAGGATTATAAGCAGACCTTCAATTTCTTCCGATTCTTCCACCGCTACCAGCTGCGGTATTATATGCTCGTATTTAGTGGTTTTGGATTGTTCTGGTAGAACGTTATGCCCCTCAATTTCGCCGATTATGGTAAGGCAATAAATTTTATGCTTGCCCGAAAACGCCGAGATTGCGCCAAATTCTTTAATTTGTTCTAGCCGTTCGTTTGTATTATTTTTATCACTCATTAAATTCACCCATAGTTAGTATGAAAGGAATTTAGTAAAAAATACATTTAAATCACATATGGGTGAAGCAGATAAACGAGGGGGGATGTTGTCGGCGTGAAAAACGTAAAAATAGTAACGACCTGTCTTTCATTTGAGCGCAGCGGTCGTTGAAAGACAATTTTATGTGTTTTAATTTTCCGACAACATAGGGGGATTTACTTCCCCCGCAGGCGAATCTTTCCACCCTTTCTTTTCGCCAACATAAGAAAGGGTGTGCCCGTCGCGGCACAAGCGACAAGTGGTAAATACGTAAAATTAATATTTTTATCACTTTGTCAAACTTGATATGATATGCATGCATATCAAGAAATACATATATATTTAAGTATATCATAATTACTTTAATATAACAAGCAAATTAAAAAAAGATTGTAAAATACTTCAAAATGTGGTATCATATTTCTACAAATAACGACAAAAGGGGAACGTTATGCGAGCAGACGGTAAAAGATTAAAAAATACCGACCCGATGTATAGGGTTGCGGCACATATTATGGATAAGCGTGTAGACTCAATGAATATGATTACCATTGATATCCCTTATGCGCCTATGCAGGAATATGTAAATCAAAAGCGTAAGGAAGGCATTTCTATAAGCCATATGTCGCTTATTATTTCGGCGTACATACGTATGATGGCAAAATATCCTGAACTTAACCGATTTGTTGTAAACCGCAAGATTTATGCCAGAAATGAAATTGCTGTCGGTATGGTTGTGCTTCAGTCACTCGAAAGTCACGAAGGCACAATGTCGAAAATGTATTTTGAAAAGACCGATACTATTTTTGACGTTAATGACAAGATTACAAGATACGTGGTTGAAAACCGTGAAGCGCCCGAAAAAAACGGCACCGAAAAGATTATTAAAATTCTTTTAAGTATTCCGGGTTTATTAACCGTTGGTGTTAAGTTGTTTAAATTTATGGATAAGTACGGCCTTTTACCAAAGGCGATTATCAATGCTTCACCCTTCCACATGAGTTTTGGTATCACCAATTTGGCATCTATCCGCACAAACCATATTTATCACCATTGTTACGAATTTGGTACAACAAGTGTATTTATGGCAATGGGTAATTTGCGTGAAATTCCAAAGCGTAAGGGCGGGGAAATTGTTTTCGAAAAGAGTATGCCAATCGGTGTTACTATGGATGAACGTATCTGTTCTGGTAGTTATTTCGCTACTTGTTTCCGATATATGAAAAAACTTCTTTCAGACCCGACTGCTTTGGAAAGTCCGCCTGAAGAAGTTATCGAAGACTATGGAATTTAGGGTTGATTTTATATACGTTTTAGTATAAAATAATTAAAGTACAAAATTATTTGGAGGAATAAAAATGTTAGTATCCGCAAAAGACATGCTTAACAAAGCAAAAGCAGGCAAATACGCAGTTGGTCAGTTCAACATCAACAACCTTGAATGGACTAAGGCTATTTTACAAACCGCACAAGAACTTAATTCACCCGTAATCCTCGGTGTATCCGAAGGCGCAGGTAAATATATGTGTGGTTATACCACCATCGTTGGTATGGTAAACGGTATGATTAACGAACTCGGCATCACCGTTCCTGTAGCACTTCACTTAGACCACGGTTCTTACGAAGGCGCTAAGGCATGTATCGAAGCAGGTTTCTCTTCTGTAATGTTCGACGGCTCACACTACCCCATCGAAGAAAACATTGCAAAAACCAAGGAATTGGTTGCAATTTGTGATGAATTAGGTCTTTCTTTAGAAGCTGAAGTTGGTTCTATCGGTGGTGAAGAAGACGGCGTTGTTGGCGCAGGCGAATGTGCTGACCCCAATGAATGTAAAATGATTGCTGACTTAGGCATTACAATGCTCGCAGCAGGTATTGGTAACATCCACGGTAAGTACCCTGAAAATTGGGCAGGTCTTAGCTTCGACACACTCGACGCTATCCAACAATTAACAGGCGATATGCCTTTAGTTCTTCACGGTGGTACAGGTATCCCTGCTGAAATGATTCAAAAGGCTATTTCTTTAGGTGTTTCTAAGATTAACGTTAACACCGAATGTCAGTTAGCATTTGCTGATGCTACAAGAAAATATATTGAAGCTGGTAAAGATTTACAGGGCAAGGGCTTCGACCCCAGAAAGCTTTTAGCTGACGGCGTTCAAGCTATTAAGGATACTGTAAAAGAAAAGATGGAACTTTTCGGTTCAGTAAACAAGGCTTAATGATAAATTTAAAAGGCACACTTCAAAACGAAGTGTGCCTTTATTTTTTGATTTAAATATTAAAACAAGCTTTTAATCCATCCCAAAATTGTGAAGTTGTCAGCAAAGGGGAAGTTTACAATACCAATTACAAAAAGTGCGATTATGATAAGAGGTAAAACGTAGGTCATATAGGGACGAATCCAACGGCCGAGTTTTAGGCCCTTACCGGTGTTAACTTCGTTAAGGAAATTATCAAAGCCCCAACCCTTTTTGGTAACAACAAATAACAAATAACAAAGTGAGCCTAAGGGTAATGCACAGTAGCTTACAATAAAGTCTTCTAAATCGAGTACCGATGAACCGCTGTTAAAGGGAACAAAGCCTGACCAAACGTTAAAGCCTAGCGCACAGGGTATAGAAGCCACAAGAACGGATATACCGCAAATTATACAGGTTTTAATACGGCTCCAGTTAGTAAGTTCTTTAACACAAGCAAGAATATTTTCGCATACTGCAATAACGGTAGACATTGCCGCAAAGAACATAAACAAGAAGAAAAGCGAACCCCAGAATCTGCCGCCGCCCATATTGTTAAATACCTTAGCCATTGCAACGAACAAAAGGCTAGGACCTGCGCCCGGTTCAACATCAAAGGTGAAGCAAGCGGGGAAAATTATAAGACCTGCGGTGATTGCTACAAAGGTGTCAAGCACTAAGATGTTTATTGATTCGCCCAAAAGTGAACGCTCTTTGCCTAGGTAACTTCCGAAAATAGCCATCGAGCCAATACCAAGGCTTAAAGTAAAGAAGGCTTGGTTCATTGCTGCAACTATAACAGAACCATTGATTTTTGAAAGGTCGGGTTTTAGGTAGAATGTAAGACCTTCCTTAGCACCTGCAAGGGTCATACTGTTAATTGCCAATATAACGATAAGCGCAAGGAGTGCTACCATCATATATTTGGTAACCCTTTCAACACCTTTTTGAATACCGAAAGAAAGAATAAGGAAGCCTAAAACAACCACAATAGCCATAAAGCCGACGGTAATGGCAGGACTTGACAACATACCGCCGAAAAGCTGCGAGGATGCTTCGTTGGTGATTCCTGTCATATCGCCTTTAACAAAACTTACAAAGTAGTAAAGAATCCAGCCTGTAACCGATGTGTAGAACATCATAAGCAAGAAGTTGGCAATAAGTGCACCGTAGCCGTGCAAATGCCATTTTTGTTTTGGCTTTTGTAACTTTTGGTAAAGCATTACGGGACTTGCTTGACTGGCACGACCCAAAGCGAATTCGCACACCATAACGGGAAGTCCTAAAATAAGTAAAAATATCAAATAAATAAGTACAAATGCGCCGCCACCGTTTTGACCTGCAAGCCAGGGGAACTTCCAAACGTTACCCACGCCTATGGCGCATCCTGCACTAAGCAAAATAAATCCCAAACGGGACCCTAAATGTTCTCTCTCCACAAGAATCTCTCCTTTTTATAAGCCTTTTGCTATTTGTTTTATATATGCTTTCAATTCTTCGCTGACTTCGGGGTGGTTAAGACCTACCTCAATGTTAGCTTTTAAAATGCCGAACTTGTTGCCCATATCATAACGGGTGCCACTAAATTCAACACCTATCATACCTTTGGTTTTGGCAATTTCACGCATGGCATCGGTTAATTGAAGCTCGTTCCCAGCGCCTAAGGGGGTGCGCTCTAAAATTTCAAAAATTTCTCTCTCAAGCAGACATCTGCCTAAAATAGAAAAGTTTGAAAGTTTTTCGTGCGGTTGCGGTTTTTCTATCATATCACTTACCGAATAAGTGGTATTGTCTAATTTTTCTACCGCAAGGGAACAATATTTGCAAATAGCCTCGTCACTTACCTGCTTTATGCCAACCACACTTTTACCGTGTTTTTCATAAGCCTCGATAAGCTCTTTAGTGGTGGGGGTTTCGCCGATTATAACATCGTCACCGTATAAAACGGCAAACGGCTCGTTACCGACAAATTCCTTTGCTCTAAGTACTGCATCACCTAGACCACGGGTCTCCTTTTGGCGAAGAAAATAGATATTTGCCATATTGGCAAGAGTGTTAAGTTCCTTCAAGGTGTCGGTTCTGCCACGATTTTCAAGCATATTTTCAAGCTCAACCGAATGGTCAAAATGGTCTTCAATAACACCTTTGCCACGGTTTGTAATAATCAAAATATCGGTTATGCCTGAGTTTACAGCCTCTTCAACAATGTACTGAATGGCGGGCTTGTCCACAATCGGAAGCATTTCCTTAGGCAAGGATTTAGAAGCGGGTAAAACTCTTGTGCCGAGACCTGCGGCGGGGATTATCGCTTTTCTTATTTTCATAAAGTATCTCCCTTAAATAAACATTGCTATAATTGCGGGGATATATCGCACGGCGAAGGCACCGACTAAAAATAATAATAAATTAACTCCGCCTTTTTTTCTAAAGTCGGCATCACGGTCTTGACTTTCGGCATTAATTTTTCGTACCGTTTTAACTATGTGGTTTCGGTAAAGCCAGTCGCCGAAAATAGCCGACAAAATTTTTAACGCCATTGTAAGCATAGAGCCTATAAAGGCTACCGATACTACCAAAGGTGGAATCTCATTAACGTGTTCGGCTAATTTTTGCATTAAATCAAGATAAGTGGTGGCCTTATCAATGGGAAGATTGTTTAAAACAAGTTGAAATGGAACGGTTAAAAGCATACCGATTATTTCAATCACAGCGGCGATAATGCCGTATTTATACATCTTGCGGGATAAGAACCATCCACCGGGGAAGAAAAATGCTATAAAATTCCACGAAGCCTTGTTGCCACGCACAAATTTGGGAATATAGCGCATAGTGTTTGAAAAAACACATTTTGCCGCATCACGTGCAGTAACGCCCTCTTCAATAACGGTATCTGGCTTTACACCGCCTAAAAAGTCGAAAGGTGCAAAGTTGCCAAAGGGTGTATTAAAATCCGAATTATTGGAATCTTCCGAAGCGGTAGATTCTGCCTTGTCACGCTCGGCTTTCTTTTCTTCTTCGGCACGTTTTAGCAAATCATACTGATTTTCGGTGCCGTGAAATTCTTCTAAAGCGCAGTCGCCTTTGCTGTTGTAGCATTCCCTATGGTGCGGAGCACCGCAAACAGGGCAGTATACTACGTCGTCTTCAGGGAAAAGATAGGCATGGCACAAGGCGCAATTTTGTTCTTTGTTTTGAAAAGTCATACAGTAACTCCTTTATTGGTGTTCAAAGCACCTAAAACCTGTGAGAAATAATCCTTGCCGTAATTATGGAAAAGACCATTTTTAATCATTTCTTCAAGTTCGTCAATCGTAACTAAGCGTACCTCGGCAACCTCGCTTGCCTGAAGGTTAAGCTTTTTAGGGTCGGTATCACAGGTTATTGTCCATATATCTAGTAAAGAGTTGCGCCTTTTAAGGCGTAAAACCTTCTTTAAGGTATCCTCGTTAGAGGGTATGCCCAATTCTTCAAAAAGCTCACGCCGAGCCGCTTCAAACGAGCTTTCACCCGCTATTGCCGCACCGCCTGTTGCCGCCCATTCACCCGGCATAAGTTTTTTCTGGTCGCTACGGCGCTGAAGCAAAAGCCTTCCGTCTGAGGATACAATCCAAATATGCACAACAAGGTGGTATTCACCCGGTTTTAAAAAGCATCTTCCTCTGACAACGGTTTTACCAGTCAGGTTACCGTCGGCATCGAAAATGTCCCAAACTTCTTTGTTCATAACTTTATAATTTCTCCAAAAAAATTAACATTCAAATATATTATATCAACTTAATTAAAAATTTTCAACAATTTATATGTTTTACCTATTGTAAAATTTAAAATTTTATGGTAAAATTACTAAAGTAGAGTGCATTGCGTATCGGAATGTGCGAATGGGCGGGTCCTGTGCGACGGAATGCTACGAACCATGTCAGGCGGGGAACCGAGCAGCATTAAGTAGATTTTTCTGTGCGCCGCAGTAAATCGGCTCATTCGTGCATTCGGATACGCAAATTTTTTAATAAGGGAGAGAATAATATGGCTTATCAGGCTTTGTACCGTAAATATCGCCCCAAAACCTTTTCGGAAGTTTACGGCCAAGAGCATATTACCGAAACCTTAAAAAATGAATTAGCCACAGGCACTACCGTACACGCTTATCTTTTTACAGGTACTCGTGGTACGGGTAAAACTTCTTGCGCTAAAATTTTGGCAAACGCTGTCAACTGCCTTGATTTAAAGGATGGCAACCCTTGTTT
>JAZORK010000090.1:0-6151 GCA_045656485.1 Acutalibacteraceae bacterium
TAGTGGTTAGCAAGGTGAAACAACGTGAAAAACGGGTCATTCAGCAATGACCCCCTACAATATGTTTTATTGGTGTTTCGTAGGGGAGCGTCTCCGTGTGCTCCCGACAGCCGCGACAAAAATTAATCGGGAAGGCACAGAGGCCTTCCCCTACAATATATCTATATAGGAAAATTTATAATTCCGAATTACGCATTAAGAATTATTCATTAAAAAAGCGAAGCGGAAAACCGCTTCGCTTTTAATATTAGTTATTTCTTACCTACCGTTGTCAAAAGCTTTGAATAATATTTATTCTAGCCAGTATTTGTGAAAACATCACGAATAACCAAACCATTACCCTGTCAAGAATAGAGGTTACATGTTTATGGTTTTAGATAATGCGCTAAATCTTACAATATCTTCCTCACGCTCTACCTTAATATTATTAATATCACCCTCGATAAAGTTTATGTCATAACCTAAGTTATACATAAACATCGTACAACAGCTTTCGTTAAAGGGGTGATTATTCTTTTCGGCAATATCAAAAACCTCGTCTAATAAGGCCACTCGGTGAGCTTCGGGAGACTGCACCGCAATAATTTTTTCACGGTCAATATATTCGGGGTATCCGCCCGATACATCAAACTGCACATAGTCACGCATATAGTGGCATATTGTAGCGCTACCCTTTTCGCTACAAGCCAACAAAAGTTTAGAAATCGTTTCGGTTGTAATCATAGGTCGGGTTGCTTCCTGAACGATTATTACATCATCATCCGCATATTTATCCCTAATTTGCATAAAAGCACCTTTTAGGGAAGCGATACCACTATTACCCGCCAAAACAAGACCTTTAAGCTTTGTTATGCCAAACTGATTTGCATAGTCGCCTACAATAGCTTCCCAGCCTTTAAGGCATACAATATATATATCATCTACCGAAGGGTGATTTTGGTAAGCGTCCAGACAATGCACAATAATCGGTTTGCCGTGAACATCGATAAACTGATTTGGTATATTGCGGCTGTTTTTACCCGTTTTACCGCCCGCAAGAATAATTGCCACCGTTTTGTTGGATTTGTGCTCTAAAGCAGGCACTAAAGCAGGTGCTACATTATTATAAGTTGACGCATAACCCGTAATCAACGCTTCAATTGTGGTGTCAAGCACCTCGGCAAATTTTTGCAGTTTCTTTTGTGAAACATCATTTTCGCCCGATTCTATTTTAGCAATAGTCGAACGGGTTTTATATCCCATTGCATCAGCCAACTCTTGCTGAGACATACGAAGTTCGTACCTACGCTTCTTAATATTGGTACCAACAGACATAAAATCTCCCCTTTTTTAACGTATATGAGTATTATAAATCAACATCAAGTGATTTTCAAGGGGGTTTTAAGAATTTTTTGTAAAATCGTTGACTTTATAAGTGATTTTAAATATAATACTCCTGTTGCAAATACTTATATTAATATTAAAAATTTTGAAAGGGGTACAGTCATGAAAGCTGTTATCTTCAACTCAGGTCTTGGTAACCGCATGGGCGAGTTCACCAAAAACAACCACAAATCAATGGCACAACTCAAAAATGGCGAAACCATTTTCCACCGTCAAATCCGCATTTTAAGTGCAGAAGGCATTAAGGACTTCATCATCACCACAGGTCCTTTCGAAGACCAACTCAAAGCAGTTGCTGCAGATTTCCCCGAACTCAACTTCACCTTCGTTCGTAACGACATTTACGACAAGACCAACTACATCTATTCTATGTATTTAGCTCGTGACCTTATGGACGACGATATGCTCTTCTTCCACGGTGACTTAGTATTCAACCGTAAGTTAGTACACGACGTTCTCAACTCTGAAGAAAAGAACACCGCTACCGTTAACTTCAAGAAGGCTCTTCCTGAAAAGGACTTCAAGGGCAGAGTAATTGACGGCAAGGTACACGAAGTATCTATCCACATTTTTGACGAAGACTGCTTCGCATTCCAACCCTTCTACAAGATGGAAAAGGCTACCGCTTCTGCTTGGATTGGCAAGGTAGTTGAATTTATCCACAAGGGCGAAGACAAGTGCTATGCTGAAAACGCACTTAACGAAATCTTCCCCGCACTCAATGTTCGTGCTTTCTCTTACGAAAACTACTACATTGACGAAATTGATAACCTTGACGACCACGCAAGAGTTACTGCTGAAATTCTTCCCTTCGACGAAGAAGATGCAAAAATCTTCGGTTAATTAAGGAGTTAATTATGGCTGAAAAAATTAAAGAAAAATTTATGTACGGCTACAGTGCCGAACAGTTTAAAAAATTTAAAAAATACGCTTGGCTTATGCTTTTAAGCTTTAGCCTTTTGTATCTCTTTTTCTACAACGGTCGCCAAAACATTAACCTTGTTAAGACCGATATGGCAGCCGCTTTCGGTTTCTTCCTTGAAGATGGTGTTACTCCTGACATTGCACCCATCGGTGTTGTTTCATCTGCACTTTTCTGGTGCTATGCATTCGGTCAATTAGTTAGCGGCCGTATTGGTGCTTTACTTGGCTATAAAAAGACAATGATGATTGGCGTAATCGCTTCTGCCGGTTTAAACATTGCTTTATCATTTGCTGAAAACCTTACTATTATTGCTATCCTTTGGGGTCTTAACGGTTTCTTCCAAGCAATGGTTTGGGCAAACGGTGTTGGCGTTATCAACAAATGGTGGCCTAAGAAAGACCGTGGTTTTGCTTCGGGTCTTGCAACATCCTTCTCGGGTCTTGCTCAGGTTGTTACATATTACACCATCTTCCTTGTTATGGAAACAAACCTTAATCTCGGTTGGGGTTGGAAAGCCGCTTTCCGCTTCCCCATGATTCCTATGCTTTTAATGCTTATTGCATTTTTCTTCTTCTTTAAAACCACTCCTGAAGAAGTTGGTCTTGCTCCTTTCGAAGAAGAAGATGCTGCAGCTGCTGAACGTGATGCAGCATTGGCTAACGAAATCAGCGGTAAAGGTTTCTTCTATCCTTATAAAGTTCTCTTTAGCGAACCTAAGGTTATTGTTTTCTGCTTAATTTCTGCTATTGCAGGTATCGGCCGTTATGCGCTTCTTTCTTTGGTTCCTACCTACTTTACCGAAAAAATGGCTCTTGACTTCGGTCACAGTATTACAAAAATCGTATTCTTACCCTTAGGTCAGGCTTGTGCAATGTTCGTATTCCCCTTCATTACCGATAAGGTATTCAAGGGCAAACGCGAACCTATGCTTATTTTGGCTTCAATAGTTACCTTCGGCGTAATGCTTTGCTTCCCCTTCATCAATAACCCTGCACTTGCATCTGCAATGCTCTTCGTTGTTGGTGTATCGGGCATGGTAACAGGTGTTATTTGGGCAATCGCAGGCGATATGGGTGGTCGTGCTTTCGCTGCTACCGTTGTTGGTGTGCTTGACTGGGCTGTATATATGGGTGCTGCTATTCAAGAAAGTAGCTTTGGTTACTTAAAGAATGCTCTCGGTTGGCCCGCAGTATTTATTACAATCGGTGCTTTATACATCGTAATGCTCGTTCTTACACTCTTAGCTCGTAAGATGAAGATGAAGAAGCTTTAATTTAAATTTTAAACATTTCCTTTAAAACGGCAGTCTGTCTTTGATGGGCTGCTGTTTTTCTTTGCAATACATTATATTCCTTGACAAAATATTGCATATAATATAAAATGTAGAGTGATATAAATTTTAATAAAAAGGGGTATTTTATGGCTATTTTAGTTACAGGCGGCGCAGGTTACATAGGCAGCCACACTTGTGTCGAAATGCAAAACGCAGGCTATGACATTGTGGTTATCGACAATCTTGATAACTCTAGCAGCGAAGCATTAAAGCGAGTAGAAAAAATCACAGGCAAGGCTATTAAATTTTACGAAGAAGACGTAAGAAATAAAGAAGCCTTACGCCAAATTTTCAAGGAAAATAATATCGAAGCTGTAATTCACTTTGCAGGTCTTAAAGCGGTTGGTGAATCGGTAAGAGAACCGATTATGTACTACGACAATAACCTTATAAGCACCATCGTTTTGCTTGAGGTTATGAACGAGTTCGATGTTAAAAAGTTTGTTTTCTCATCATCTGCTACCGTTTACGGCGTTGCAACCGAAATGCCTTTGGTAGAAGGTATGCCCTTAGGCGCAATTAACCCCTACGGCAGAACAAAATACTTTATTGAAGAAATGTTGCGTGACCTTTATATTGCTGACAATAGCTGGTCAATCGCACTTCTTCGTTACTTTAACCCCATTGGCGCACACGAAAGCGGCACTATTGGCGAAGACCCCAAGGGTATTCCCAACAACCTTATGCCTTATATTGCACAGGTTGCAGTTGGCAAGCTTGATAAACTCCACGTTTTCGGCAACGATTATAAAACTGTTGACGGCACAGGCGTGCGTGACTATATCCACGTTGTTGACTTAGCCCTCGGTCACGTTAAAGCAGTTGACTGGGCGCTTGAAAATCTTGGTTGCGAAGCATTTAACCTCGGTACAGGTAACGGTACAAGCGTACTTCAACTTCGCCAAGCATTCGTAGATGCAAGCGATATTGATATTCCTTATGTTATCGACCCACGCCGCCCTGGCGACCCCGACGAAGTTTACGCAAATGCCGATAAGGCACGTGACGTTCTCGGTTGGGAAGCAAAGTTCGGCATCGACGAAATGTGCCGTGACACTTGGAACTGGCAAAAAAACAACCCCAAGGGTTATGAAGAATAATTTTTAAGGTTAAGCGGGCGAACACTGTTCGCCCCTACTATTTATATCCGTCGGCTTTGCCGACACATTAATTATTCATTTTTCATTATTAATTTAATATATTTCCGCCCGTGGCGCAGCTGGATAACGCAGCAGATTCCGATTCTGAAGAACGGGGGTTCGAATCCTCTCGGGCGGGCCAACAAAAGCCAAGTCATAAGACTTGGCTTTTGTGTTTGTGTCCGCAGGACACAACATCGTTTGACCGCTTGCGGTCAACATCATTTTGTGCGTAGCACTAACTTCATTCCGCCGCCCAACGTGCACAAAACGAAGCCGCCTTACGGCAAACAGTGTTATGCTTCGCATAAACAATGTGGGCTTACGCCCAACGATGTTGCACTTCGTGCAAAAAGATAGTATAATAAACTTGCCACTTGTTAAGCACTATAAATCATTCCGCAAGGAGCACACTGAATGAAACCCATCACATTTGCCTCCCCACTATCACAAAAAGACGTATATTTAACAATGAAAAATCTGACCAGTGAAAAGTCGGAGCAGCCTTTGTTTGTCGGCAAGGTTTTCGAAGACGGTTTTTCGGTTATGAAATATAGGCTTTTCCAAAGAAATAATGTGCTTGACCCAAAGCTCGATGCAGTCGTAACGGAGACCGATAACGGTTCAAAAATCACAATAAAAGCCTCTTTAAACAAACGGGATAAAATCGGCTTTTTTATAATGGGAACTTTGATTTTAGGAGTTATTATCTTTTTAATCATTAACGCTATTGCAACATCTTCGTTAGAACCCCTTGCTCCCGCAGTTGCTATAATAATTTTCGAAGCACTAAGTTTTTCGATTAACAGCATTATTTTCACACTGCGAGCCAAAAGAATAATCAAAATTTTAAAGAAAAATTTAACTTAACATACACTTAAACCTATCGGTCATTGCCTTAAATAATAATTTTATGATATAATTTGACAAATAAAATTTATAGGTGACTTAAATGATTAAAACAATAACCGAAAAAGACATCCCAGAATGCGTAAACGTTATTAAAGAGAGTTTTTTAACTGTTGCAAACGAATTTGGTTTCACACCTGAAAATGCGGGGCGATTTACTGCTTTCGCTACGACCGAAGAACGATTAAAATGGCATTTAACGAAGGAAAACAGACCTATGTATGCTTTTTACGAAGATAACAAAATCGTAGGTTACTATTCCCTGTTATTGCAAGAAAACAAGGAATGTGAGCTAAATAATTTGTGTGTAATTCCTGCATTTCGCCACAAAAAAATCGGTGCAAAACTGTTAGAACATTCTTTTAGTACCGCACGTGAATTAGGTTGTATTAAAATGAACATCGGCATCGTAGAAGAAAATGAAGTTTTAAAAAAATGGTACGAAACCTTTGGGTTTATTCA
>JAZORK010000091.1:0-3979 GCA_045656485.1 Acutalibacteraceae bacterium
AGGCGGTCGATAGCCTTTGCTTCTTCAAAAACGCACAGATTTCGGCGTTGCAGATTTTCGGTTAAAGCCAGTACGGCGGCGGTTTGCTCGTCGGCGGTGTGTATAACACAAGGTATTCGGCGAATTCCTACCATTTTTGCGGCACGAAAACGCCGTTCACCTGCAATTATTTCGTATTTGCCGTCCTTTTTGCGCACCGCCAGGGGTTGAATTATTCCATTCGCAAGAATGCTATCGGCTAACAGCCTTAGCTCGTATTCATCAAAGTTTTTTCGTGGTTGTGTGGGGGATACTGTAATATCTTCGGGTTTTAGCATTAAAAGTTTTTTATCAAATATGCTTTGCATAACACCACTCCTTAATTTTATTTTAATTATGGGCGGCAGATTGTAAAGAAAAACACATCGCACTTTTCGGCTCAAAACAACAAAAAACAGCCCGATTATAAGGGCTGTTTTGCAATTTTTCCGCTATTGCGGGGGTATTTTGGCGGTGTTTGCGATATTTTTTTGAAAGAAACGAAGGTTCGTTGCTCTTCGCCTGTCAAGGTTTCGCATATAATGGTAGGTTTTTCTACCTTTAATAGTGACATTGCGTTTTTGCAAAGGGCGACTTCGTCGGAAGCGGAAGGACCTTTCATAGATACAAACCTACCGCCCACCTTTACAAATGGAGTGCAGTATTCGAGTAGCACAGGCATTGCCGCTACGGCCCTTGCGCAGGAAATATCGTATTTTTCACGGTAAAGTGGGTTTTTGCCGCCGTCTTCAGCACGGGAGTGTACGGCGGTAATATTTTGTAACCCCAACTTTTCGATAACGTCATTTAAAAATGTGATACGCTTATTCAGGCTGTCAAGCAAGGTTACCTGGAGGTCGTCACGCACAATTTTAAGAACTAAACCAGGGAAACCGGCACCTGTGCCAACGTCAATGATTTTGGCGTTTTGTGGTACGTCAATATTCTTGAAAAACAAAATACAGTCGTAAAAATGCTTGTAGAGTACGTCTTCAGGCTCGGTTATGGCGGTAAGGTTGATTTTTTCGTTCCATTCGAGCAGTAAATTGCCGTATTTATTTAAGCGGTCAATGATTTTATCATTGATTTCAATGCCGAATTCCTGGCATAATGGAACAATTTTTTCAATATTAAAATTAATCATTTACAAATGCTTCCAATCTATATATAGGTTGACCTAAGCCGACAAAACGGCTTTCGTATTCGGTCATAATGTTGCCTTCAAAGTCGCTTGCGTGTAGGTCGAGCGATACGTTTTTAAGCCCAAATCCGTTTTGTGAAAATTCTTGTAAAGAAAATTCAAAAAAGTGCATATTGTCGGTTTTTTGGTGAATTTCAGCGCCTTTTTTCAAAATGTTTTTGTAAATCTTCAAAAAGCGGTGGTGTGTCAAACGGTGCACCGCATAGGCATTTTTGGGGAATGGGCAGGAGAAATTGAGAAAAAGCCTTTCAATGCAAGAATCGGGGATATATTTTTCAATATATTCGGCACTGCCGCAAATAAAACGAAGGTTAGGTATGTTTTGGTCCTTTGCAATTTCACAAGCACCTACAATAACGTTTGCGCTTTTTTCAAGGGCAATTAGGTTAATGTTGGGGTTGCGCTTGGCAAATTCGGCGGCAAAACCGCCCTTGCCACAGCCGATTTCTAAATAAATCGGGTTGTCGTTGCCGAACCACGCTTTAAGGTCAATGTATTCCTTTTCTAAAATGGCGGTATTAAAATTACGGTCGTCGGTATCAATTTTAAAAAGTATGTCCGAAACGGCATTAAGCCTTTCTTCAAGATACTTTTTCTTTCGCATTCTCATAATAACACCCCACATAGTATTTTCATTTATTTTAAACGGCTATATGGTTAAAGTCAAGGCGACTGTCGAAATTTGCGAAATATTTTTTAAATTTTTTAAAAAAAGGGGTTGCATTAAGGAGCAAAATAGTGTATAATAATCTTGCAAACGAAAATTAAATATCGCGGAGTGGAGCAGTTGGTAGCTCGTCGGGCTCATAACCCGAAGGTCGTTGGTTCAAGTCCAGCCTCCGCAACCAAAGAAACCGCTATTTTAAGCGGTTTCTTCTTTTTTATAGATTTTTAAAAAACACGGTTTTCTAACACTTTTCTAACACAACTGATTTTGAAATGCTATTTTTTATAAAATTTCTTCTACGGATTTTAGTTGTTATACTTACAATTGTATAGATTGATTAACAGCAAATGGAATTCTATAACAAAATCCTGATAAATCTTGAAAATAAGAGATTTGTCAGGATTTTATCATTATTATTTTGGGTTGATAAAATCAATTTTAGAAGTTATGAATTGTAATTATTCTAATTTTGTTCTTCAAAATAGAAAATTGGTTCAACTTCAATATGATGCTTAAGTAATTCGTTAGAATAATCTATCACTTCTTTGGGATATCTAAATATGTAGCATCCGTTATTCCACATATCCGGTTCAATGTCAAAATCTTCGTTTTGAACATATTCAACGCATTTCTTTTTAGTGTTTACAATTCCCCATCTTCCATAATGGGCAGCAACGCTTACGACCCATACGGGTTGTTTATCCATTTTCTTTAATTCTGATTCTTTTAATGGATAATTGCTAAGATGTTGTTGCATATGTTTTAACGCGTTAATTGATAGCTCGATAGCTTCCAATAATGGCTTTTCATTTTTGCCTAAATTTTTAATTGTTTCTTTTAAGAGCGAACTTGCTTTTTTGTATTTTTGCCACGGTTCTTCGTATTTTACATGATGTTGTTCAAGTAGTGATTGTTGATATTTCATATATTGTATTTTGCCGAAATCAATCATACATTTTCCTCCTGTAATTAAAAAATATTACATTTTTTATATTAAATCTAGCAATTTTCGTATTTTTGAAAAGAATCCAAAAGTATATTCTATGCCTTTACGATCATTGTTTCCGTCGCGCAGATTATCATGAAAATAGTATGTTGCTTTTCCTCCATAATCAATACGCCATTCAATGTAGTATTTAGGAATCGTTTCCCTTCGTTCGCAAATTATACAAAGAGGAAATTGTGGTGTCACTGTTTTTACAGTTTTTACAGTTTTATATTTTAATTTTCCGGTTTCAATACTTGCTTCAACAATTTGCTTGATTTTCAAGTTTCGAATGATTGTACTTTGTGGTGTTATCATTGTTGCAGTTTGGAATTCGGTTAGTTTTTCATCGTCCTTGAAATACGTGGGATAAATGCCGATACCGTCTTCTATGTATTCATCACCGTCATTATAGGGCGTTTCAGTTATGTTAATGTTGTCAATCCATTCGGTTCCAGAATTGAAGAAAACCCAAATTACGCGCACGACAGATAATATTAAACTGATAAGACCGATAATAGCTAAAATATTTTCTATTTTTACCATTTAAATTTATCTCCCATTATATAGAATAAAGATGGACACACAATACTTATACAAATTATTATATCAGATATTTTAAAAATTCTCAATAATATGAGAATATATGAAATTGTATGCTTTGTGATTTTCTAAAGGTTTATTAATTATTTAAATTTGATTTTAAACGAAGCTTTAGCTTTTTGAGTTCCTAAATAAAATAAATGTTTTGCAGGATATTTGAATTGTATATTATAAATTTGAAACCGAGAGACTTAATTGGCTTTTGGCTATTTTGTTTTATAGGGGTGAAATGGAAATATTTACTGAAAATTTCAATGAATTAGTTGAATGGCAATTTCATTGAAATAATTTTATTATTTACTCGTTAGTATTATTTGGAGGTGAACCTAATTGGAAGCAAAAGATTTTTCTGCAATATATGAAGAAATTGCGAATGCTGCGGGAGCGGATGTAGCTGTGATTATACATGATTTATTCAAAGGTCAGCAAATTTTGTTTCCGCAAAAACTGTATAAAAAATCATACATATATGAATATATTCGTACGAATTACAATGGACGAAATG
>JAZORK010000092.1:0-3428 GCA_045656485.1 Acutalibacteraceae bacterium
CGTGGAACTTTAATACCGGCCTGTACTGCGGATTTTGTAATTTCATTAAAAGTGACACGGTGAGTATCTTCAAGGCTTAGACCTAAAATTTGAGCTAAGTGCCACGAAATTGCCTCACCCTCTCTATCAGGGTCGGTTGCGAGATAAACTTCTTCGCTGTTAGCGGCAGCTTCCTTTAAGGTTTTAATTAATTCCCTTTTTTCAGTCATATTTATATACTGCGGTGCAAAGTCATTCTCAACATCAACACCAAGACGGGATTTTGGCAAATCACGTACATGTCCCTTTGAAGCCATAACTTCGTAATCGGCACCTAAATACTTCTTAATACCTTTAATTTTAGAAGGTGACTCTACGATTAAAAGCTTTGACATAATCAATCTCCTTTACATATCTCATACTGTCCACCAGGGAGTGCTTTTATAATAAATTCCATTTCAAGCTCGGTCAAAGCCGAAAGTAATTTACCTGCCTCTAGACCCGTGTTCAGTTCATCAGGATAAAATCTGTGCGTATCTAAACAATTATATACTATTTTTGCTTCATTTGAAAGTGTTTCATTCAATATTTTTTTATTTTTTTTAGGGTTTTCGGGTTTCGGCTCTTTTTTAAATGCTTTTTCTATATCGATTTTATCAGGAAACAGTGAAATATATTCATTAAACACATCACTTGTATCCAACAGTGGCTTTGCCCCGTCACGCAAAAGTGCGTTAGAGCCTTTGTATTCGTTCAAATCGGGTGAGCCAGGGATTACAAAAACATCCTTACCTTGCTCTAATGCGTGGTTAGCGGTTATAAGTGCTCCGCTACGCTTTGGTGCTTCAACAAGAATTGTACCTAACGACAAAGCCGAAATTATACGGTTTCTTATAGGAAAGGTAAACCTTGTTGCAGGGGTATTGGGCGGATATTCAGTTATTAAACATCCGCAGTTTTGAATATGTTCCCTTAAAGCACGGTTTTCTTCTAAGTAACTTACATTAAACCCGCAACCCATTACAAGTGCGGTTTTACCTTTCGCCTTTAATGCACCTATATGTGCATAGGTATCGCTCCCAATTGCACCGCCGCTTACAACATTCATACCCGATTTTGCTAAACGGTAACCTAAAGAGTAAGCTGCCTTTTTGCCAAACTTACTCACATTACGTGGTCCGACAATAGAAATTGTGGGAGTATTATCAAAATCAAGTAATTCGCCTTTTACATACAAAACAAGTGGCGGATTAAAAATACCCCTTAAGACATTTGGATAATTTTCATCATAAATTGTAATTACCCTAATATTATCCTTTTGACAATCCTTTAAAATAGCATCCGCCTTAGAAAGCAAACTCTCATCCAATCGTTCAAGTTCGGTTTTAGTGAAGATTTTTAAGGCTTTTCTACCTTCAAAATCTTTTTCAAAAACTTGCTTGGCAGTTATTCCCTTTTCATAAAGCCTTGAAACCGACCTGCTCCCCTGTGCTACACATAACTGAAGCCAAATATAATAAATCATTTCATCATTTCCCAAATAGAAATTGCCGCCGCTGTTGCCGCATTAAGTGACTCGGCCAAACCTGTCATTTTAATAGTGATTTGCTCGGTTGCTACAGCCTTAGCTTCATCTGTCAAGCCGTTTGCTTCGTTACCAATCATAACCACCGTGCCATCCTTAAAATCTACATCGGTAATAGATTTTGCGCTGCTATCCACAACACAGGCATAAGACTTAAGACCCGAATTTTTTATACCATTTACAAAGTCGGGCAAAATAATTAGCGGCATACGCAAGAGTGTGCCCATTGAAGCACGTAACGACTTTGGTGAATACGGGTCGCAACCATTTGCCGACAAAATAATGCCACTAACACCCAAGGCTTCTGCAGTACGGCTTACCGCCCCCAAATTTGAAGGGTCATTTATATTTTCAAGGGCTACATATCTACCCTTAGGATTGATTTGCAGATTCATTTGAGGCATTTTGCAAAGTGCAATAACGCCTTGTGGTGAAGTAGTATCGCTAATTTTTTTAAACAAGCTATCGGGTATTCTGAAACATTCCAAAGCATTGCGAGATAACTTTTCTATTTGGTTTTGATACTTTGAAACAGCAGTTTCGCTGACAATTAACTTATCAAACTTTATTGAGCAACAAGCCGCATCATCACAAATTCTAAGACCTTCAAGAACAAACAAATTATGTTCTTTTCGAGCCGAAGAAGAGCCTTGTAAAGCGCAAACAAGTTTGATAAGTGAATTATCTTTACTTGTAATTATTTTGAAATTTTCCATTTTTTCACCTTCTTTAAAAATGAAAAAGTCGCCCGAGAGAGTTTTCACTCGGGCGAAGATAATTATTTTTCAAGAGCTTTTTTAGCAGCCTTAACTAATGTAGCAAAACCCTTTGCATCGTTAACTGCAAGGTCAGCCAACATCTTACGGTTGATTTCAATACCAGCCTTGTTAAGACCGTTGATGAATGAAGAATAGTTCATATCATTCATTTTACAAGCAGCAGAGATACGTGTAATCCAAAGACGACGGAAATCACGTTTCTTAAGTCTTCTGCCGATATAGGCATAGTTGCCTGATTTCATAACTGCTTCTTTAGCAGTTTTAAAAAGCTTAGACTTAGCGCCAAAGTAGCCCTTAGCAAGCTTTAATACTTTATTTCTTCTTTTGCGTGTTGCTAACGCACCTTTAATACGTGCCATTTACTTTTCCTCCTATTAGCCTTTCCTTATTTATAAGGAATCAATTTCTTAATTGTTGCGGTGTTTGTTACATCGGCAACTGCAGTCTTACGAAGATTTCTCTTACGCTTGGTTGTTTTCTTGTTAAGAATGTGCGACTTGAAAGCATGAGCACGTTTAACCTTGCCGTTTTTTGTGAGTTTGAAGCGCTTCTTTGCGCCGCTGTGTGTTTTAATCTTAGGCATTTTAGTCCCTCCAAATATTTTTTAAACTACATTATTTACTTGATTTCGGAGCCAAGAACATAAGCATATTACGGCCTTCCATTTTGGCTGCCTTTTCAACAGTGCAATGGTCGGCACAGAATTCTGCAAAACGTTGCATTAAATCAAGTGCGATTTCAGGGTGACCCATTTCACGACCACGGAAACGAATAGTTACCTTAACCTTGTTGCCGCCATCTAAAAACTTGATAGCGTGTTTAGCCTTGGTTTCAAAATCGTGAGTATCGATACCCAAACCGATTATACGAATTTCCTTAATTTCGATAACCTTTTGGTTCTTCTTAGCTTCTTTTTCACGCTTAGCCTGTTCAAAACGATATTTACCGTAATCCATAATTTTGCAAACGGGCGGTTGCGCGTTGGGAGAAATACAAACCAAGTCTAAATCCTTGGCATAAGCCTCCTGCAAAGCCTGAGAAACAGGAATAACCCCTATTTGCGAACCATCAGACGAAATTACACG
>JAZORK010000093.1:0-1911 GCA_045656485.1 Acutalibacteraceae bacterium
CACTCTGCCGGCATATCTTTTATGCGAATACCTTTTGAGCTTTGCTCGGCAACCTTTAGCTGAACCCAAAAAGCTTCAACCGCTTCGGGATTTTTCGACAAAGCAAAAGCGTTATAGCCGTCGTTATCAATTGTACCCATACGCATCGGCACACCGTTTAACAAAGCGGTCATAAAACCTATTATCGCAAAAGCAAACAAAAGCGCCGAAAGAAACGGAACGTCAGGCCAAATCATATATAGACCCAAGAACAAAATTCCTGCGATAACGTTGATAATCGAACCACCAAGATTATACAACACAAGCGGAATTTT
Source organism: Acutalibacteraceae bacterium (assembly GCA_045656485.1). Classification (GTDB taxonomy): domain Bacteria; phylum Bacillota; class Clostridia; order Oscillospirales; family Acutalibacteraceae; genus UBA737. The sequence goes on from JAZORK010000093.1 coordinate 315, forward strand.
GCCGTCCTTCATATCAGGGGGAGTCATCAAGCATTGACCGCCCGTTCCAGCAAGGGTTAGTCGCTTTAATTTAAGCTTTCCATCTTCCTTAAGCCACATAAAAGACATTATGCGAAAAGAACTGAATTTATATCCCGAAAGTAAGCCGAACACCAAATGCCCCGCTTCGTGTATGATAATGTGAACAAAAATAGCAAAATACATTGCTAAAAGTATCCACCCAAGCGATAACATGTGCTGATAATACGGCATATTATCACCCATCTTGTCAAGGTATTCAACCATCAAAACGCCGCTGATTCCACCGAGCAACCCACCAAAAGCCACTCCGAAGAACTGTTGCCATGTTATTTTTTTATTTTTCTTTGACTTGCTCATTTTTTTACCTCGTATTTGCGTTGCTAAAAATTATGTTGGTTACATAATTTTCGCTATAGATACAGTATAGCACAATCTTTTATAATGTGCAATAAACGAAAAGACAAGCCCGAAGGCTTGCCTTGCTAATTTTCATTATTCAAATCAATAAGGTTTTGTATTCTTTCTGTGTTTTCGCTTGAAGCCCATTCTTTTAACATATCACAAGGAAAGCTTTTACATTCCCCGCAATGCTCTAGGTTTTGCTTTGCCGAGCAATCAAACAAATCACATCTACCGTTCCACACGCATTTTCCTTCAGGTGCAACAACTCTGCAACCTTGACATTTGTTATCAACAAAGTAACCGCAAGCGGAACAGTCAATTCCACAAACTGATAAGTTCATATTTATTTACCCCCCCATTTTGTGTTGAGTATATTATGCCATATAAGCTTTTTAAAATCAATCCTGCTCATAACTGGGGCTACACACCCCAACATACTTACAATGTTGGCAGCGTAAAACTCTGTCATCATTAATATGTAGCGAAAACATACATCGCCACCATTTAGGTTTGAATCGCTTATAACATTTTGGACACACGAATTTCTTTTTCGAAATACGAACACCGCCTATTATGAAACAAATAGCCGAAAAAAGCACCGCAAACAAAGCGACCAACTGCCACGGCAAATCATATGTTTCTCCACCCCAATGAACATCACATCCACAAAGGCAGCATAGGAGCATCACAATTAAAACAACCACGTAAATACGTTTTTTCACCGTTACTGCCTCTCTTTTATATCATAATAATTGAACCAAAGACCGTCAATCATTCCGTTATAAAAAACAAAAGTGATTTTTAGTCCGAGCGTTTTATATCTTACAAATTGATATATTTTGTTAGGATGATTTTTGTCAACATCCATTTTCTCAAACCCAACAAACTCACCTAATTGCGCCAAGGTTTCATCCCTTACCGCCTTATAAACATCGCGCGGCATAAATTTTTGCATTCGAGGGCTTAAATGCTCGTAAAGTGTTTCGATATGCCCGTCAACTATAGCCTTAGAGCATATTTCTACAGTCTGCACATCTTCTTCATCAGCATCCGGCGCACAATTCCAATCCTTTGAAAATATATCTTTTCCCGATTCAATCGCAAGAAGCGCTTCATTTAAAAGATTTATTTGATTTACCCGCTTTTCGACAAAAGAATATATTTCTGCACGTTT
>JAZORK010000094.1:0-1841 GCA_045656485.1 Acutalibacteraceae bacterium
ATTGTTTTCCTTTTGTGGCAAGCCTTGCACCACAGCAATGACAGTAGCTTATAGTTTGGGCTTTAAAATTGGTGCTTTTGCAGTGTGGACAGACATAAAGCGTTTCAAAGGGCGGAATGTCAAGATTATGTTTTTCTTCCAGCTTTAGCGGATTTGTAAATTCAAAACCGCATTCCATACAAATATACATAGTATCACCTCTTGTGTTTTATATTTGTAAGAAAGCGAAAAAACCCCATTTTGACAATGTCAAAACGGGGTTTTGATAATTAAATTTTTAAAATCGTATTAATATATGTAGTAAATATTAAAATTCTAACGCTTTTTCAATGTAATCCTTGACTTCGCTAATAGGCATACGAACCGATTCCATAGTGTCACGGTTACGAACGGTTACGCAACCGTCTTCAACCGAGTCAAAGTCGTAACAAATGGAGAATGGTGTGCCGATTTCATCTTGACGGCGATAACGCTTACCGATAGAGCCTGCATCGTCAAAATCAACATTAAAGTATTTAGAAAGGGTGGTGTAAACTTCGGTTGCTTGTTCGCTAAGCTTCTTAGAAAGGGGAAGAACTGCAGCCTTAAAGGGAGCAAGTGCGGGATGCAAGCGCATAACAACACGGGTGTCACCCTTTTCGTCAACCTCTTCATCATAAGCATTGCAAAGGAATGCTAAAAGCACACGGTCAGCACCCAAGGAAGGCTCAATAACGTAAGGAACGTATTTTTCGTTGGTGGTGGGGTCAAAGTATTCCATACTTTCGCCCGAATGGTTAGCGTGTTGGGTTAAGTCGTAATCGGTACGGTCAGCAACACCCCATAATTCGCCCCAGCCGAATGGGAATAAAAATTCAAAGTCGGTAGTAGCCTTAGAATAGAAGCAAAGCTCATCTTTATCGTGGTCACGAAGACGAAGACTGTCTTTATCCATACCAAGATTTAAAAGCCAGTCACGGCAGTAGCCACGCCAAAATTCAAACCATTCAAGGTCGGTACCGGGCTTGCAGAAGAATTCAAGCTCCATCTGTTCAAATTCACGAGTACGGAAAATAAAGTTACCTGGGGTTATTTCATTACGGAAGGATTTGCCGATTTGTGCTACACCAAAGGGAACCTTTTTACGTGAGGTACGAGCAATGTTTTTAAAGTTTACGAAAATACCTTGTGCAGTTTCGGGGCGGAGATAGAGTGTTGAAGTGCTATCTTCAGTAACGCCTTGGAAAGTTTTGAACATAAGGTTAAACTTTCTAATATCGGTAAAATCGTGTGAGCCACAGTCGGGGCAACCGATTTGGTGTTCTTTAATATATTCAGCCATTTCGCTGTCACTCATAGCGGCAGGATTGTCTGAAAGACCATTTTCTGCAACGTAATCTTCAATTAACTTGTCAGCTCTGTGGCGGGTTTTACAGTTTTTGCAGTCCATAAGTGGGTCAGAGAAGCCGCCCAAGTGACCTGATGCCACCCAAGTTTCAGGATTCATAATAATTGCGCTGTCAAGGCCTACGTTGTAGGGACATTCCTGCACAAACTTTTTCCACCAAGCTTTTTTAATGTTGTTTTTTAATTCAACACCCAAGGGGCCGTAGTCCCAAGAGTTTGCAAGACCGCCGTAAATTTCACTACCGGCGTATACAAAACCTCGTCCTTTTGCTAAGGTTACAATAGTTTCCATTTGTTTTTCTTGGTTCTTCAAAACAATTTCTCCTTTTACCTGCTTTTAAATAAAATTTCTACAAATAATATAATATTAAGAATTTGTCAAAAAGTCAATACTTGACATATCTAAATATATAGTTTATACTTTAAAAATAGAGAAAATATAGATTATTTTATGG
>JAZORK010000095.1:0-1219 GCA_045656485.1 Acutalibacteraceae bacterium
CTTCTTCCCTCACGCGGCGTCGCTGGGTCAGGCTTGCGCCCATTGCCCAATATTCCCCACTGCTGCCTCCCGTAGGAGTCTGGACCGTTTCTCAGTTCCAATGTGGCCGTTCAACCTCTCAGTCCGGCTACTGATCGTTGACTTGGTGAGCCGTTACCTCACCAACTATCTAATCAGACGCGAGCCCATCTCTGTGCGATAAATCTTTGACATCTTAACCATGCGATCAAAATGTGTCATGCGGTATTAGCGTCCGTTTCCAGACGTTATTCCACTCACAGAGGCAGGTTGCTCACGCGTTACTCACCCGTCCGCCACTAACTTTACCAAAAAGCAAGCTTCTCAGTAAAGTCCGTTCGACTTGAATGTGTTAGGCACGCCGCCAGCGTTCATCCTGAGCCAGGATCAAACTCTCGATAAGTTTCTATATCCAGACCTTTCGGTCTACATACCTTGTTTATCGAGCTTGTCTTTGCTCTTTTTACTTTGTTGAGTTTATTTTACTCTTTTTCGGAATTGCGAGATTCTGCACTTTCAGTTCCTATCTACTCATTTCTTTTCAATAGCTTGTACTTCTCTCGCCATCAAATTTCTTTAAGAAATCTAATGTGTGTTGTTCAATTTTCAAAGACCTTTGCGCTTATCGCTTTTTCGCGACAGCTTTGTTATTATATCACATCGCTTTCGGTTTGTCAATACTTTTTTAAAACTTTTTTAAAAGTTTTTTCAAGCTTTTGCTTCCCTCATGCTCTGTGTTTCGCTCCCCTTGCGGACAGCTTGATTATTATACCACGCACTTTCCATTCTGTCAAGCGTTTTTTCGAACTTTTTTGACATTTTGTGTTATTTGTCAAGTAGATGCAACAAGATGTTGTGTTTACTTGATTTTTTGTTAAACTCACACAAAACCCAAAATAATCAACTCAATACATCATTCTCTCCGTAAAATCACCCTACTATTCATTTTCATTCTCCATATTTTAGTCAACAAATCGAGCTCTTTTTTGTTGCTAAATACAGTATAAAACTCAAAGGCGACAAAAAGCGTCCTGTTTGACAAAAATAATTTTATTTTTTTATTGTCAGTTAAAAATTCTTATTTTTTTCGCTACACTCCAAAGTTCTACCGCTTTGATCGGGTATATCTATTTTAAAAAGAGTTGTAACAAAACACAAAAAAACTACTTTTTTGGCAATATAGATCCTTTTCTATCATAAC
>JAZORK010000096.1:0-8151 GCA_045656485.1 Acutalibacteraceae bacterium
GTTAAGACGTTTACAATGGCGAATATTATCGAAAAAGTAAACCGCCCTACACTCCTTCTCGCTCACAATAAAACCCTTGCCGCACAGTTGTGTAGTGAGTTTAGAGAATTCTTTCCTGAGAACGCGGTGGAATATTTTGTATCCTACTACGATTATTATCAGCCCGAAGCGTATATACCGGGTAGTGACACTTATATTGAAAAAGATTCTTCAATAAATGACGAAATTGACAAACTTCGCCATAGCGCCACCTGTGCTTTGTCGGAGCGCAGGGACGTTATAATCGTGGCGTCGGTTTCGTGCATATACTCACTCGGTAACCCGATTGATTATAGAAATATGGTGATTTCACTCCGTCAAGGGATGGAGAAAAATCGTGACGATTTAATTGCAAAATTAGTCGATTTGCAGTACGAGAGAAACGATATAAACTTTGTACGCAATAAGTTCCGTGTTCGAGGTGATACGGTTGAGATTTTTCCTGCCTATTCAATGGAAAATGCTGTGCGAGTGGATTTTTTTGGCGATGAAATTGACCGCATTTGCGAAATAAACACCGTAACAGGTGAAGTAAAGGCTTTACTTTCGCATATTGCAATTTACCCTGCATCCCACTATATTGTGCCGCAGGACAAACTACAGGATGCCTTGGCGGAAATTAAGGCGGAAATGGAAGCACGTGAACGCTTTTTTATTGAAAACGAAAAACTCCTTGAAGCACAGCGAATCCGCCAACGTACCGAATATGATATTGAAATGCTTAGCGAAATTGGCACCTGCAAGGGTGTTGAAAACTATTCGCGCGTGTTATCCCGCCGTAAGCCCGGTAGCACACCCTCAACACTTTTAGATTATTTCCCTGACGATTTTGTGCTTTTTGTGGATGAATCCCACGTTACATTGCCGCAGGTTAGGGGTATGTACGGCGGTGATAGGGCATGAAAGGAAAATTTGGTGGAATATGGCTTCCGCTTGCCTTCGGCATTTGATAACCGCCCACTTAATTTCGATGAATTTTACAGCCATATAAATCAGGCAATATTTGTTTCAGCTACTCCGGGTGAGCTTGAAAAATCTAAGGCCACACGAATTGCCGAGCAGGTGATTCGTCCTACAGGGCTTTTAGACCCCGAAATTTCGGTTAGACCGTCCGACGGCCAAATTGATGATTTGGTTAGTGAAATTAATATCCGTGTTGAGAAAAAAGAACGTGTGCTAATTACCACCTTAACCAAAAAAATGGCAGAAGATTTAACCGATTATCTTGCCGAACTTGGCATTAAGGTTAAATATATGCACTACGATATTGATACTATTGAGCGTATGGAAATTATTAGAGATTTGCGCCTTGGTGAATTTGATGTTTTGGTAGGTATCAACCTATTAAGAGAAGGTCTTGATATACCCGAAGTTTCACTTGTGGCAATATTAGATGCCGACAAGGAAGGCTTCCTTAGAAGCGAAACTTCACTCGTGCAAACCATAGGCCGTGCTGCACGTAATGCAAACGGTAAGGTTATTATGTATGCCGACAGTGTAACACCTTCTATGGAACGCGCTATAACTGAAACCGAGCGCCGCCGTAGTATTCAAATGAAATATAATGAAGAAAATGGCATTACACCTAAAACTATTATAAAAGGCGTTCACGAAGTGCTTGAAATCGGCACAAAGGTTAAGGAAAAGCCTGTATCTAAAATGTCACGGCTTGAGCGTGAAGCCGAAATTAAGCGCTTAACCGCCGAAATGAAGGCGGCTGCGAAGATACTCGAATTTGAATATGCCGCAACATTAAGAGATAAGATTAATAAACTCAGAAAGGGTTAATAGATGGCTCAGGAAAAGATTATTATAAAGGGTGCAAGAGAACACAACCTAAAAAATATTGATGTTGAAATCCCACGAGATAAGCTTGTGGTTTTTACAGGACTTTCGGGAAGCGGTAAGTCTTCCTTGGCGTTTGACACAATCTATGCCGAGGGTCAAAGGCGTTATGTGGAGTCCTTGTCCAGTTATGCCCGTCAGTTTTTAGGGCAAATGGAAAAACCCAATGTAGAAGTAATTGAAGGGCTTTCACCTGCAATTTCAATAGACCAAAAGACAACATCCAAAAACCCACGTTCAACTGTGGGTACTGTTACCGAAATATACGATTATTTACGTCTTTTATATGCCCGTGTGGGTGTTCCGCATTGTCCCGTTTGCGGTAAGGAGATTTCTCAACAAACCACCGACCAAATTGTAGACGTGGTTATGAAACTGCCCGAAGGTAGTAAAATTCAAATTTTATCTCCCATTGTAAAGGGTAGAAAGGGCGAATATAAAAAAGAGCTTGAAAACATTAAAAAACAAGGCTATGTAAGGGCAAGAATCGACGGCAATATCTACGATTTAGCTGAAGAAATCAAGCTCGAAAAGAACAAAAAGCATTGGATTGAGGTTATTGTTGACCGCCTTGTTATAAAGAGTGATATTTTATCCCGCCTTACCGATAGTATCGAAACAGCAGTAGCCCTTTCAGGTGGACTAGTGGCGGTTGATGTAATTGGTGGGGAAGAGCTGCAATTTTCCCAAACATACGCTTGTGATGAACACGGTATCAGCATCCCTGAACTGACACCTACAATGTTTTCATTCAATAGTCCATTTGGTGCTTGTCCCACTTGCACAGGTCTTGGTATGTTTATGAAGGTTAACCCTCGCCTTGTAATAAATGATGAGGATAAATCCTTGCTTGACGGTGCTATTAAGGCTTCGGGCTGGGGGGTTAATACCTGGTTTAATCCCGACTCTTCAAGCATTGCCGAAATGTATTATAAAGGTGTTGCCGAACATTACGGATTTGATATAAATTTACCATTTAAGGATATTCCCCAAAAGGGCAAACAGGCTATTTTATACGGTACAAATGGCGAAAAGATTAAGCTTGAACGTAATACCATTATTGGCGGTGGTACCTATTATGCCGAATTTGAAGGGGTTGTAAACAACCTTGAACGCCGTTATAAAACCACCACAAGCGATTATTCAAGAAACGAAATCGAAAGCTATATGACCGAATCACCCTGTCCTGACTGTCACGGTAAACGCTTAAAGCCTGAATTTTTGGCAGTTACTGTGGGCGGTAAGAATATTATTGAATTTTGCGATATGTCGGTTGAATCTGAACTTGAATTTATAAATAATCTTGAATTTGGTCAGCGTGACAGTATGATAGCAAAGCCGATTTTAAAGGAAATTCGTGAAAGACTTACCTTTTTGCAAAGCGTGGGACTCGAATACCTTAATTTGTCACGTTCTTCGGGTACGCTCTCTGGTGGCGAGAGTCAGCGTATTCGCTTAGCGACGCAAATTGGTTCTTCATTAATGGGTGTGCTTTATATTTTGGATGAGCCAAGTATTGGTCTTCACCAGCGTGATAACGACCGCTTGATAGCAACCCTTAAAAGACTACGTGATTTGGGTAATACCGTTATTGTGGTTGAGCACGATGAAGACACCATGCGCGCGGCTGACCATATCCTTGATATTGGCCCAGGTGCTGGTATTCACGGCGGTAATGTGGTATTTTCGGGCGACCTTGATGAACTTGAAAAATGCACCGATTCGCTTACATCCGACTACCTTTACGGTAGAAAGCAAATTCCAATCCCTAGTGAACGTAGAAAAGGCAACGGCAATTATTTAGCTGTTAAAGGTGCTAATGAAAATAACCTTAAAAATATAAATGTTAAAATTCCGCTTGGCACGTTTACTTGCGTTACAGGTGTTTCGGGAAGCGGTAAATCATCATTTGTTAACGATATTTTGTATAACGTTTTGGCAAATAAGCTAAACAAAGCAAAAACCTTTGCGGGTAAACACAAATCAGTCGAAGGTATTGAGCATCTTGACAAGGTTATAAATATCGACCAAGCACCGATTGGCAGAACACCACGTTCTAACCCCGCGACTTATACGGGTGTTTTTGGCGATATTCGTGAGCTTTTTGCATCAACTAAAGATGCTAAAATGCACGGCTACAATGCGGGTCGTTTTTCCTTTAACGTTAAGGGTGGTCGCTGTGAGGCTTGCCAAGGCGACGGTATTTTGAAGATTGAAATGCACTTTTTGCCCGATATTTACGTTCCGTGCGAGGTGTGTGGCGGTAGCCGTTATAACCGTGAAACCTTGAGCGTCAAATACAAGGGTAAGAGCATTTTTGATGTGCTTGAAATGACGGTAGAAGAGGGTATGTATTTCTTTGAAAGTATACCTAAAATTCACCGCAAGCTTAAAACACTTTACGATGTAGGTTTGGGTTACATTAAAATTGGTCAGCCTGCCACAACCCTTTCGGGTGGTGAAGCACAGCGTGTAAAATTGGCTACCGAGCTTTCAAAGCGTAGCACAGGCAAGACTATTTATATTCTTGATGAGCCTACAACAGGTCTTCATACCGCCGATGTTCATAAACTTATTGAAGTGTTACAGCGTTTTGTAGATGCAGGTAACACCGTGCTTGTAATTGAGCATAATTTGGACGTTATCAAAACTGCCGACCATATTATAGATTTAGGCCCCGAAGGCGGCGATAAGGGCGGTACTGTGGTTGTCACAGGCACACCCGAAAAAGTGGCAGAGTGTGAAAAATCCTATACAGGTAAGTTCCTTAAAAAAGTGCTTAAATAATTTGGAATTGGTAATGCGTAATTCGGAATTAAAAGATAAATTCAACCCCCGTGAATTTCACGGGGGTTTGATGTTATGGTTTACTTTTTCTTTTTATTGCGAATAAAGAATGCCGAAAATCCGCCTGCAATACATAATAGTATTGAACCTGTGATTATTAAAACGGTTACTGTGTTGTTTTTGGGTTTTACGTCTGGTTTTTTCATGTCATTGTTCTCCGTTTCGTTTTCGGGTGAAGGTGTGCTTTCGGTTTCGGTTGATACTGTACTTTCATTATCGGTTGATACTGTGCTTTCGGTTTCAGTTTCGGGTTGTGAAATTGTGTTTTCGTTATTTTGAGAAATGGTTTCATTCTTAGAAGAAGTAGTTTCATTCTTGGAAGAAGTGGTTTCATTCTTGGAAGAAGTGGTTTCATTCTCGGAAGAAGTGGTTTCATTCTCGGAAGAAGTGGTTTCTTTTTGGGGTTTATATGTCCAACTAATAGAGTTTATTTCGCTGTTGTTTTCGTGAATATTTATTTTTTGGTGGTCGTCTTTTGTGCCAATAAAATAAACAGTTTTAAGTTCGCTACATTCGTAAAAAGCTTTTTCGCCAACTGTTTTAAGGTTTTTGGTCAAGGTAATTTCCTTTAAATCGCAATATCCAAAAGCAACCTTATTAATTATTTTGAGATTTTTTGGTAAGCTGATTTTTTCTAAGTCAGAAGAATAAAAAGCAGCACGACCAATTCTTGTAACTGTTTCTGGTATCGTAATTGTTTTGAGTTTGTCGCAATCTTCAAATGTGTAGTTGTTTATTGTTGTTACACCTGCGGGAATATTGATTTTTGTTAAATTTTCGCACTCGTAAAAGGCAGATATGCCAATGTCTTTAACTTTGCTTGGTAACTTTATACTCTTGAGTTTTTTACATTCGTAAAAAGCATAGTTGCCTATTTTTGTTAGATTTTTTGAAAGTTTTACGCTTTTCAAATCCTCACAGTCTTCAAATGCACGGTTGCCAATGTAAGTAACGCTATCGGGCATTGTAACTTCTTCCATATCGCAAAGTTCAAAAGCGGAGTCAGCGATGGTTAAGGTACCATCTTTCACTTGGTATGTGCATAGGTGTTTGTATATGGTAGCCGTTATAAGATGTTTATTTATATAAAGCACGTCTTTCTTCCAATTGCTATTGGTATCAAAATATTTTGTATTATTGACAATACCTGCACCGACTTCTTTTACGCTGTCGGGAAGGTTAATCTTTTCAAGTGATTTACAGTTAACGAAGGCATAATCACCGATTTTTTCAACACCGTTTTGTAACTTTATACTTTTAATTAGATTACAATTGTGAAAAGCATAATCATGGATTTTTTTAACGGTTTTATGAAGAGTTATGTTACCCATGGTGCTAGGGCTTGCAGCAATAACTTCGGTTAAGTCTTTGTTATATATAACTCCACTTTCAACGTAAAAATTTTTATTTTCATCCGAAATTTTTATTTTTTTAGGTGATTTAACTTCTAGATCTCCAAAAATTGGATTACAGATGTTTTTTACACTATTTGGAACGATAATTGTGGTGAGGTTAGTACATTCTGAAAATGCCTCGGCAGCGATTGTCAGTGTACCTTCTTTGATTTTATATTCGCCTGATAAACTTTCATCTGCCTTTATTAAATGCTTACCAATGTAAAGAACACCATCTTTCCAGTTGGATTTATCCTTATAATAATCGGTTGAATCAAACGCAAATGGGCCGATATATTCCAAACTATCAGGTAGGGTGATGTTTTTGGCATCGCACCATTGGAATGCAAAGTCTCCTATTCTTTTTATACCTTCGGGAATATTAAGTGTTTCACCGATTTCATGAATAGCACCGAGTTGATCGTCTTCAAGCTGTTCATCAACAACATTACCATATTTAAGAATAGTAGTTACCGGGTAACCGTCTATTTTTGTGGGTATTTTTTCGGATGGTAAATAGTATATTATAGCTTCACCATCTTCGACGTAATATGATACGTCTTTTGTGTTATAGTAACCGGCTGAAACGGTGACTGCGTTAAAGCAAAGCGTTGTTACCGCAAGTGCGGCGATTAAAATTAATGCTAATAGTTTTTTCATAATTAATACCTCTTTTTTGTTGTTTTTGTTGTGAAAATTTGTCCTTTCACCTTAATAATGCACGAGAAGGCGATTTTATTGCAAAAATTTTAAAAATTTTTAAATTTTTTATAAAAAAAATAAAAACCCCCGTGAATTTCACGGGGGTTTGATGTTATGGTTTACTTTTTCTTTTTATTGCGAATAAAGAATGCCGAAAATCCGCCTGCAATGCCTAATAGTATTGAACCTATTAATACTAAAACTGTTACTGTGTTGTTTTTGGGTTTTGCGTCTGGTTTTTTCATATCGTTTTTCTCCGTTTCGTTTTCGGTTGATATTGTGCTTTCGGTATCGGTTGATACTGTACTTTCATTATCGCTTGATACTGTGCTTTCGGTTTCAGTTTCGGGTTGTGAAATTGTGTTTTCGTTATTTTGAGAAATGGTTTCATTCTTAGAAGAAGTAGATTCATTCTTTGAAGAAGTAGTTTCGTTCTTGGAAGAAGCGGTTTCTTTTTGGGGTTTATAAATCCAAGGTACAGTTGTCAAAATGTAGTTTTCTTTATTAATATCTATTTTTTGGTGGTCGGCTTTTGTGCCTATAAAATAAACGGTTTCAAGTTTATCGCATCCATAAAAAGCTTTTCTGCCAACTTTTTTAAGGTTTTTGGTTAAGGTGATTTCCTTTAAGGAGTTGCAATATGCTAAAGCATACTCACCAATTGTTTTAAGATTTTTTGGCAAGCTGATTTTTAGTGCGGAACAACCATAAAAAGCTTCTATACCAATTCTTGTAACTGTTTCCGGTATTGTAATTGTTTTGAGTTTGCCGCAATCTTCAAATGTGTAGTTGTTTATTGTTGTTACACCTGCGGGAATATTGATTTTTGTTAAATTTTCGCACTTGTAAAAGGCAAGTATGCCAATGTCTTTAACTTTGCTTGGTAACTCTATACTTTTGAGTTTTTCACATTCGTAAAAAGCATAGTTACCTATTTTTGTTAGATTTTTTGAAAGTTTTACGCATACCAAACCTTTACAGTTTTCAAATGCACGGTTGCCAATGTAAGTAACGCTATCGGGTATTATGATCTTCTTGAGTCCATAACTATAATCAAACGCACTATCTGCAATAGTTAATGTACCTTCTTTAATTTTGAAAGTACCGTTATCTGAGTAACCACTAATGAGATGTTTACCAATATAACCAGAATAGACTTTGCTTCCTGAAGTAATATGTTCTCCAATTTCTTTTACGCTGTCGGGAAGGTTAATCTTTTCAAGTGATTTACAGTTAGCGAAGGCATAATCACCGATTTTTTCAACACCGTTTTGTAACTTTATGCTTTTAATTAGATTACAATTGTAAAAAGCATAATCATGGA
>JAZORK010000097.1:0-1146 GCA_045656485.1 Acutalibacteraceae bacterium
CCCCACGCTTTCGTGCCTCAGCGTCAGTAATGGCCCAGCAAGCCGCCTTCGCCACTGGTGTTCCTTCTAATATCTACGCATTTAACCGCTACACTAGAAATTCCACTTGCCTCTACCATACTCAAGTCTACCAGTTTCTAAGACGAACCGAGGTTAAGCCCCGGGATTTAATCTTAGACTTAATAAACCGCCTACGCACCCTTTACGCCCAATAAATCCGGATAACGCTCGCCCCCTACGTATTACCGCGGCTGCTGGCACGTAGTTAGCCGGGGCTTTCTGATAAGGTACCGTCAGCTTGATATCATTTCCTATACCAAGGTTTCTTCCCTTATAACAGAGTTTTACGACCCATAGGGCCTTCATCACTCACGCGGCATTGCTCGTTCAGGGTTTCCCCCATTGACGAATATTCCTAACTGCTGTCTCCCGTAGGAGTCTGGGCCGTGTCTCAGTCCCAGTGTGTCCGATCAGCCTCTCAGCTCGGATACGCATCGTCGACTTGGTAGGCCATTACCCCACCAACTAGTTAATACGCCGCAGGCCCATCTTTAAGCGATGCTTTAAAGGCACCTTTTAATGTAGAAGTGAATCTACATAGTATCCGGTATTAGCAGTCGTTTCCAACTGTTGTCCCAGTCTTTGAGGTAGGTTACCCACGTGTTACTCACCCGTCTGCCACTAAGTGGTAAACCAAATCTGACTTTGTGCAAGCACTCCATCTTCAATGGGCCACTTCGTTCGACTTGCATGTCTTAGGCATGCCGCCAGCGTTCATCCTGAGCCAGGATCAAACTCTCCAAAAAATATATTAAACCAAATGGTTTATTAATAAGTTTGAATGTTTGTAAATCCTAACTTTTGAATTGACATTTTGCACAGTTTTCAAAGATCATTTTCTTGCGCTTTTCACAAGCACGTTTTAATAATATCACTTTCTAAAGGTTAAGTCAACAACTTTCGACATTTTTTTTATTTTTTTTGAAATTTGTTTTCCTTTTTCGTTGAAAGCAAATCTAATATAACATTTTATAAAAACTATTGTCAAATAAAAACATAAAAAAATTAATATTTTTAATATTTTTTAATACTTGTCAACGAAAAAATGTTGACGACAAAAAAAACATAGACGATTATTTGTCTATG